>CACYSG010000059.1 GCA_902776955.1 uncultured Bacteroidales bacterium
CAACATGTGGTCGCTGTTGCCCGGCACCGACAACTCAATGCCCTCAAACGCGTGGGTCGTCAACGGGAAGATGTCCTTCTCGTCATAGACAATGTGGAATGGGATGCCGAAGTCATAGGTCAGCGTCTTGCCGCCCGTCAACTTGCTGATGGCACGCAGCACGGGGAACGAGATATTGCGGTTAAACCAGGTGAGTGCCCTGATTTTGCGCAAGGCTCCCTCGCTGCCTTTGCCGTTGCGGTAGAGGGTATAGGCATAACTCTGCAACTTGAGCCGCTGTAACGGCAACTGCAGCTTGTCAAACGGGAAGATGTCGATAAAAATGCCCCGATACTCAAACGACCTGTCATATTCCCCCTCGTCAAGCAGCGAGCGGGTGTCACGCAGTTTGGCAAAGAAGTAGAAGTAGTTCTTGTCGGTGCGGTTGGTCTGCAGGATGATGTGGGGAGGCAACTCGTCGGGCAAGACTTTCATCAGCCGTAGAAAGTCCTTGCGCATCAGCCCCACGTCCAGGTCGTCGTCCCAGGGGATGAAGCCGTCGTGGCGGATGGCGCCCAGCAGCGTGCCGCCATACAGGAAGTAGGGTATGCCGTGCTTGCGGCAAATCCTGTCGAGTTCTTTCACCATATCGAGCATCACTAGTTGCTGGCGCCGCAGGGGAGAACCCTCGGGATTAAAACGCGCCTTGAGCTCGTCGGGCCGGAATGTTGCGGGACTGTTATTCATCGTCACTTCTCAATTAACATTGCAAAAATACATAAAAAGAATAATACAATATTGAAAAAAACACTAATTTTGCACAAATCAACAACATCACTAACACTATGACAATCGGATATACAACCGGGGTCTATGACCTTTTCCATATCGGGCACCTCAACCTCCTGAAGAATGCCAAGGGCATGTGTGACAAACTCATCGTCGGCGTCACGGTCGACGAGCTGGTCGCCTATAAGGGCAAGAAGGCGATGATTCCCTTCGAGGACCGCATCGAGATCGTGCGCAGTATCAAGTATGTGGATGCCGCTGTGCCGCAATATGACATGAACAAGCTGGAGGCTTGTAAGAAATTGGGCGCCAAGTTCCTCTTCGTCGGCGACGACTGGTACGGGACCGAAAAGTGGCAGGAGTATGAGCGCCAGTTTGCCGAGGCCGGTATCCAGATTGTCTATTTCCCCTATACTAAGGGTATTTCCTCGACCCAGATCACCAAGGCGCTCAAGGCCGTGCGCGGCGATGACCTGCACGACGTGAAATAGCATGTGGACTATATTTTCAATACATAACCAATCATGATAGATAAAGATTTCTGCTTAAGTTCCTACATCGCTTTCCGTTACATCTGGAAGGATGGTGTGGAGTTTGCCGAGGGCATGCAGCACGATCTTATTGATCCGCTGCCCGCGAGCGAACGTGTTCCTGTTGCTACTGCAGCGGATATTGACCGTGAGATTCAGCGTCAGTTCGATGAGTTGTATGCGCATTATCCCAATATCGGCATTTTGCTCTCGGGAGGCATGGACAGCGCCATTCTGGCATCTTATCTCAAGCCCGGTAGCCATGCCTATACTTTCACGGCTACGGGGTCAACGGTGTTTAATGCCGACGAGCAGCGTGCGGCCCATTACTGCAACAAGTTTGGCTTGAAGCATCATCTTGTGGACATCTCGTTTGATGACTACAAGGAACTCACTCCCATCCTCATGGAGAACAAGTGCGCCCCGGTCCATTCGATTGAGCCTCAGATATATAAGGCCGCTATGATGGCACGCGCCGATGGCGTGGATTTGATGATCGTGGGCGAGAGCAGCGACTTGATTTTTGGTGGCATGGACAAGCTCCTGGCC
This sequence comes from uncultured Bacteroidales bacterium, assembly GCA_902776955.1. Lineage (GTDB taxonomy): Bacteria > Bacteroidota > Bacteroidia > Bacteroidales > Muribaculaceae > Sodaliphilus. The sequence goes on from CACYSG010000059.1 coordinate 1,848, forward strand.
AAGGATTGGCAGTTTGATGAGTTTGTGAAGCGGTACACCTTCCTTGACCCCCAACTGGTGTTGACCAATCCTGTCGACATGAGTGAACTCTTCGAGAAATACCGTCAGGATGGCGACAAGATCGATTTCATGACCTTCATGGATGATGTCTTTGCGATTGAGAGTTCCAGTTCCTACCTCAATGCGTTTGAGGTGGCACTGATGCCCTACTATGACCCCTACGCCATGCTGGTCATGCGTGATCCCCTCGACTTGAATCGCGTGCGCAACGGTGAGCCCAAGTATCTCATCCGCCAGCTGTATGCGATGAAGTATCCCGAGGTGCCCGTGCCCGACAAGATTCCCATGCCGCGTCCCGTGGATATGGTGTTCGAGGATTGGGAAGGCCCCAAGCGTCCCGAATTCCGCCAGGACATCCCCATGGACCAGCTCACTGGCAACCAGAAGTGGCAACTGTGGTGCGCCGAGCAGTTCCTCAACATGATTGAAGAATAAGCACTGACACACATCCAGATAAAAAGCAAGAAGGACAACCATAAACGTTGTCCTTCTTGTTTTAGTTGTCTTCGATAAATGGACTACATGATGCCGCGCTCGCGCAGCTTCTTCTGCCAGTTCCAGGCGCTGAGCATCGTATCGTCAAGCGAAATCTCGGCATGCCAGCCTAGGACTTCGTTGGCGCGCTTGGGATCGGCCCAAATCTGGATGATGTCGCCGGGACGGCGCGGCGCGATCTTGTGAGGCACCTTCACGCCGGTCGCGCGCTCAAACGAGTGCAGCAACTCGAGCACCGAAGCGCCGTTGCCGGTACCGATGTTGAAAATCTCGAGGGCCTCATCGCTCTTGTTCTCAAGCATGCGCTCCAGGGCCTTGACATGAGCCTTGGCCAGGTCAACCACATTGATGAAGTCGCGGATGCACGAGCCGTCGCGGGTGGGGTAGTCGTCGCCAAAGATGCTCAGCTCCTTGCGCACACCGATGGCGGTCTGCGTCAGGTAGGGCACCAGATTCTGGGGCACACCGTTGGGCAACTCGCCGATTTCGGCGCTGGGATGGGCACCGATGGGGTTGAAGTAGCGCAGCAGGATGGCCTTGATGGGGCTGCCGCTGCGGATGACGTCGGTGATGATGTCCTCACAGATTTGCTTGGTTGCGCCATAGGGCGAAGTGGCCTTCTTGGTCGGCGCGTCCTCGGTAATCGGGTTCTTGTCGGGTTCGCCATAGACCGTGCACGACGACGAGAAGACAAAGCCCTTCACACCAAACTCGGGCATCAGCTCCAGCAAGTTGAGCAGGATGTTGATGTTGTTGCGGTAATACATGATGGGTTTCTCAATGCTCTCGCCGACGGCTTTGCTCGCGGCAAAATTGATGATGCCGCTGATGCCGGGATTGTCCTCAAAGAGTTTGCGCACCACGCTCCGGTCGGTGCAATCACCCTTGACAAAAACGGGCCTGATGCCTGTGATACGCTCGATACCGTCCAGCACCTCAATGTTGCTGTTACTCAAGTCATCGATAATCACTACCTCGTAGCCTGCCTGCTGCAGTTCTACCGTAGTGTGTGAACCGATAAATCCGGTTCCGCCTGTTACTAAGATTTTTCCTTTCATTTCTTGATAATTATGATGATTAAATGTTGTTTTTCTTGTTTTGTGAACTAATGAAGTCGATGCACTCCTGATAGATCTTTGCTTTCAACAACTTCATTGTCAAGGCATAGAGCAGCGCGGCGATGACGATACGAATCACCAGCAACAGGTAAATGTTGCTCATGGGTAGCGTCACCAGCCAGGTCACGCCCATGACCGACAAGGCAATGACCATGAATGGCAACAGGTCACGCAGCATACTCGTGAAACGGTAGCCGATAAGTCTTGAGGCGAACACCTGCCATGCCAGCAGCCACAATACATTGACGCAGGCAAAGGCGATGACCATTGTCTTGATGCCGAATGAATGGCAGGCGATAACCGCTGTCAGCATGATGGCAATCTGGCCGATGGTCAGCCACATGTAAACATCAGATTTGCCCTGACTCAGGAACAGATTCTGATAGACCGTGTACAACGGGATGAAAGCGCCGCTGACACACAGAATCTGCAACAGGGGAATGCTCTCCAACCACTTCTCGCCGATGGTGCTAATAATGAGTTGAGGCGCCACCAGTGCCAAGCCGAACATCGCCGGGAAGGCAAGGAATGCCGTGAACCTCAACATCTTGCCGAAGACACGGCGTTGACGCTCATTGTCATCGTTGATTCGGGTGAGCACCGGCTGAGCCACCTGGGCTACCGTGTTCGACACCAGCTGATTAGCCATATTGTTCCATTTGTTGGCCTGGGTGAAATTACCGACAGCATGTACGGGGAATAAACGGCCGAAGATGACGGTAAGCACATTATTGTTGATGGTGGTCAACACCGACGTGATCAGCACCTTGTAACTGAATGAGAACATCTGCTTGACAGGTGTGAAATCCACCTTGAACGTGGGACACCAGCGTGTATAGTAATAACGTCCAAAGCAGATGACCACATTATATAATATCTGCTGCGTCGCCAGGCTCCAATAGGAAAAGCCGTTGAAGGCCATCACCACACCCACAATGCCCGATATGACCAACGCCGACAACGAGGTAATCGCCTTTTCCTTCATCTTCAGGCTCCTTGCCAGCATGGCATTGGGAGAAATACTCAATGCGGCAAAGATAAACGCCAGGAACAGGTACCGTGACAAGGGCACCAACGCGGGCTGATGATAGAAACCGGCAATCAGCGGGGCACACAAGAACAGGATCAGGTACAGCAACAGACTCATTGCCGTGTTGAACCAGAAGACCGCGTTGTAATCGTTGTGCTTGATGTCCTTGATGTTGACAAGCGCCACGCCAAATCCGCTCTCCTGCAAGTTGCCGGCAATGAGCGTGAAAATAGCGAGAACACCCACAATGCCGTATTCGGCAGGCGAAAGCAGGCGTGCGAGAAATATGCCGATAATCAGATTGAGCAGCTGGATGCCCCCGCTGCTGAGAAAAGACCAGAACAATCCCTGGGCTGTTTTCTCCTTCAGATTCTGATTATTGACCCCTTCGTTCATTGTTTCGCCAATATCATGTCAATCCACTCGCGCACGCAGGCATCGCCACCGCGACGGGCCAGGATGCGAATACCGGGAATGGTTTTTACCTTGGCACAGGCATCGGCGGGACACGCGGCCCAACCCACTGCCGCCAGCAGGTCATAACAATTCACATCGTCACCGACATAAGCCACTTGATCGAGCGTGATGCCCATCTCGTCGCAAATCTCACGCGTGGCAGCCAGTTTGCCGCCGTCACGGGCACTCTGCTTGAGATAGTCAAGTCCCAGCTTGCGGGCGCGGTTCACGTTGATAGGCGTATTCTCGCTGGTGACGATTCCCACCTTCACGCCGGTGCGCTGCAACATTTGCAGCCCCATGCCGTCGCGGGTATTGAACTTCTTGAACTCGGTACCGTCACTGCCGTAGTACATGCCGCCATCGGTTAGCGTTCCGTCCACGTCGGTCAAGAACAGCTTGATGTCCTCGGGACGCGGAACCCCTTGCAACTGACTATCCTGGGATGATGGTTGTATCTCAATCATGATGCTCTATTGTTTTTTTGCTTTTAGCCATTAGCCATTAGCCTTTAGCCCTTAACCTTTAACCTTTAAACTCTACCCCTTTGCCCCTTTAAACTTTAACCTTTAAACTTTAACCTTTAAGGTACTTCTCAATATTATATCTCGGGCGGTGCTTGCTCTCGGTATAGATGCGACCGATATATGCGGCAATAACGCTCAGGCAGATCAGCACACATCCGCCCACAAACCATATCGACAGCATCAGTGAGGCCCAACCCTGAACCCCGTTACCACGGCACAATGCCACAATCACATAAATAAGTATCGCGAAGCTGATGAGCAGGAAAACTGAGCCCAGAGCGAAGATCAGACGCAGCGGCTTGACGCTGAACGAAGTGATGCCATCGATGGCAAACGACAGCATCTTGCTCAACGGATACTTGCTCTCGCCGGCCTGGCGCTCGAGTCGGTCATAATAAACGGTATCGCTCCTGTAGCCCAGCAGCGGAACGAGACCGCGCAGGAACAGGTTGCGTTCCTCATATTGACTCAGCGCTTTAACGGCGCGGGCGCTCATGAGCCTGAAGTCGGCATGGTTATAGACCGATTTCACACCCATGCTGCTCATGAACCGGTAGAACATCTGGGCCGTATTGCGCTTAAAGAACGAATCGGTGGTGCGCTTGCGGCGAACGCCGTAAACAATGTCGCATCCGTCGTCATATTTCGTCACCATTTCGGGGATGACGTTGATATCGTCTTGCAGGTCGGCGTCTATCGATATGGTCACGTTTGCGTCGGCACCGGCTGTCTCGAGACCGGCCATGAGCGCGTTCTGATGACCCACGTTGCCAGCCAGCTTTAACCCCCTGATGTGTGAGTCGCCCTGGCTGTAGCTATCGATAAGATTCCATGTGCCGTCGCGGGAGCCGTCGTCAACATAGAGGATGTAACTCATCGGCGACACCTGTTGCTTGCCGATCATGTCGTTCAGCAGCGACAGTAACTCTCGGTTGGTGCGTGGCAGCACCTCTTCCTCGTTGAAGCAGGGCACCACTATCGCTAAAATCGAATGCTCCATTTCTCTCTCTTTGTACTGCTTGGTCATTGGTGACCAATCTGCAAAATTACATGATTTAAACGGATTTTGCAATAATAATCTTGCATTGGACGGCATTTTATCCTTCTATTTTGACATCACGTCACAATAATGAGCAGAATCTGATGCCAGGAAACAATAAACTGAAAACTTTTTAGTAATTTTGCACGATGTAGCAAATTCTGATTAACACTATGATACTATCAATGACCGGATTTGGTAAGGCTGTGAAGGTCTACAACAACAAGAAAATCACCGCCGAACTCAAATCACTGAACAGTAAACAACTGGATTTTGGGGTACGCACGCCTCAATCCTACCGTGAAATTGAAATGGAACTGCGCAACAGCGTCTCACAGGCGCTCCTGCGCGGAAAAATTGACCTCTTCGTCTATTGTGAACCCATCGAGGGAGCCACTTCGGGCACCATCAATATCCCGATGCTGCAGCTCTACAAGGAACAGATCGAGGAGATGGCCAAGCAATTGAACCTGCCGCAACCCGAGGACTGGTATGCCACACTGCTGCGCATGCCCGATGCCCTCAAGACCGACGCCAAGTCCAACGAGGCCGACGAGGAGGAACTCGCCGTCGTCAAGGAGGTTGTCGCACTGGCAACCGAGCAACTCATCGCCTTCAGGCGTCAAGAGGGCGCTAGATTGGAGACTTTCTTTGAGGAGAAAATTGCGGCCATTCAGGCTTTGCTCGACGAGGTACCCCGTTTTGAGGAGCCTCGCATCCTCAAGATCAAGGGCCGCATTCTCGACGCCCTGGCCAAAATCAAGGAGGTGGACTACGACAAGAACCGCTTTGAACAGGAACTGATTTACTATATCGAGAAACTCGACATCACCGAGGAGAAAATCCGTCTCCAGAACCACTTGAACTACTTCATCCAGACGATGCATGGCGAGGAACCCGGACAAGGCAAGAAATTGGGATTCATCAGCCAGGAAATCGGTCGCGAGGTCAACACGATGGGCTCAAAGGCCAACCAGGCCGACCTCCAAAACCTGGTTGTCCGCATGAAGGACCATCTGGAGCAGATCAAGGAACAGGTCCTCAATGTGCTTTGAGCTTTATCAAAACAGGATATAACCAACAAGTGTAATACATAAATAGAATATGAAAAAGTATGTTCTCATGGCTATCATTGCTATAGCCGCATCCCTCAATCTGCACGCAGAGCAAGGCGACGTCTCGGCGGCTGCACAGTTTGTTTACGCTTCCAAGCATTCCATGGCTGGTTTGGGCCTGCAACTGCAGTATGAGCCTATCACCAATTGGCGCATCGCTCCCGAGTTCATATACTTCTTTGAAAACGACAACAGGACTGCCCTCAACGTCAATCTCAACGTCCATTACGTCATTCCCACAAGCTCTTCGTTTGCCCTCTATCCGCTGGTAGGCTTATCTTATGGCCATTACAAGCACACGGTCATCAGACCGGGTGTCAGTGATGACTGTTGCGGCGCCAACGTCGGCTTGGGTGCGCAATACCAAATCAAGGAACGCCTCTACTTCTTTACCGAGCAGCGTTTCCAGATCATAAAGAACCACAACCAGTCGGTGACAGCGTTGGGCTTGAAATACTCTTTTTAATTGATAGGTCAAGTGATGGAACAGGGTAAATTGATCATTATTTCGGCACCGTCAGGCTCCGGAAAATCGACCATCATCGGGCGCGTGATGCAAGACGAATCGCTCGGACTGGCTTTCTCGGTATCGGCTACCACACGCCCGCGCCGCGGACAGGAAGTGCACGGCGTGGACTACTATTACCTCACCCCCGAGGAGTTTAAGCGCATGATAGAAAACGACGAACTCGTTGAATATCAAGAGGTTTATGAGGGTCGTTACTATGGCACGCCCAAGAGCGAGGTGGAGCGCATCACCGGCATGGGCAGGAACGTCGTCCTCGACCTGGATGTCCTGGGTGGCGTCAATGTCAAGAAGATGTATGGCGACCGTGCGTTGTCCATCTTCATCCAGCCTCCCAGTGTGGAAGTGCTGCGCCAGCGACTCATCAATCGCGGTACCGACAGCATGGAGGACATCAACAACCGTGTAAACAAAGCCGAGTTTGAGATTTCCATCGGCCCGCAATTCGACCACACGGTCATCAACGACGACCTTGACACCGCCGTCGACCAAGTCCACAACCTCATCGCCGACTTCGTCAACCCGTCAATGAACCGGAACCAATGAAAATCGGGATATTCGGCGGGTCGTTTGACCCGATTCATAGCGGCCATGCCATCATCGCCCATCACATCATCAGCAGTGGGGTGCTGGACAGGCTGTGGCTCATGGTCTCGCCATTGAACCCGCTCAAGGTGGGCAAGGAGCACTTGGTGGCCGATACCGACCGCCTGCGCATGACCGAGATGGTATCACGCCCGATGCAGGGCGTGGAAACGTCGGCGTTTGAGTTCACGATGCCTAAGCCGTCCTACACCATCGACACCCTCAACGCGCTGCAGGAGAAATTCCCCGATGACGAGTTCTATCTGGTCATTGGGGCCGATAATTGGGAAGTGTTCGGCAAATGGCGCAACAGCGACGAGATCCTTGCCAAATATCACGTGCTCATCTATCCGCGCCTGGGCTATGAGGTCATCATCCCCGACGATTTGAGCGACCGCGTCATGCTGGTGGATGCCCCTATCATCGAGCTGTCGTCCACTCTGGTGCGCCAACGTCTCGCCCGGGGCCTGAGCGTCCGCTACTACGTCCCCGACGAGGTTTTAGGATATATCGAACGTAACCACTTGTATTGCAATCAAGAACAAGAAGATCATGGACAAACTGACACCCAATGAGCTGGCGTTTATCGCCCTGGCCAATGAATATTGCCATGCACTGGAGCATGCCCTTGACAATGAATCCCGCGACCAGTTTGTGGCACAGATGCTCAAATTGCTGCCACGCCTCTATATCACCGTCAACGACATCGAAGACGATACCTACAGCGAGGAATTCATCGACTCGGCACTCGAGGAGGACGTCTATGACCTCGTGCGTGACCGCGTATCCCAAATCATGGCCGAAGAGGACATCTATCTCGAGGTGTTCCTCGAGGACATGAAGTACAGCGAGACGCCGATCTCGGCGTCGGTATCCGAGAACCTAGCCGACTTGTACCAGGAGTTCTTCAACCTCATCCATTCGATACAGGATGCACTCACCGAGACCCAGCACGAGATGCTGTGCCAGTGCAAAATCAACTTCGTCAACTATTGGGGACAGACGCTGTGCAACGTGCTCAGGGCACTGAACGCGATATACTACGGAATATAAACACAACAAATATATACTGATAATTATGGCAATAAAGAAAGATTATGTGAGCTCACTGCTCGAGTTTCTGGATAACAGTCCCTGCAACTTCCTGGCTGTGGACAGTGTGAAGAAAATATTGAATGCCAACGGATTCAAGGAGAAGAAAATCGACGACGAGTTGACCGCCAAGGCTGGCGAGAAGTTCTACTTCACCAAGAACGACAGCGCTATCTTTGCTGTCCAGGTGGGTAAGAAAAAGCCTGCCGACACGGGTTTCAAGATTATCGCCGCTCATAGCGATTCGCCCTGCTTCCGCATCAAGCCCGCTAGCGAAATACCCGGGGAAGGTGGCATCCTGCGCCTGAACACCGAGGTCTATGGCGGCCCGATTCTCTACACTTGGTTTGACCGTCCCTTGTCGCTGGCTGGCCGCGTGCTGCTCAAGGGCAAGGACGCCTTGCACCCTGTGACCAAGCTCATCAAGATTGACCGCCCGCTGATGTGCATCTCACACCTGGCCATCCATTTTAACCGTGCCGTCAACGAGGGAAACCACCTGTCCAAACAGAAGGACATGCTGCCTATCCTCGCCAAAATCAACCGCGACTTTGAGTGGCGCAACACACTGCTCAACCTCGTTGCCGACGAGTTGCAGGCCGACCCCGCCGACATCCTGGACTTTGACCTGATGCTCTACGATGTGAGCAAGGCAAGTCTGTTCGGATTGAATAACGAGTTCATCTCGGCAGGCCGTCTTGACGATTTGAGCATGGTTCACGCCGCGATAACTGCCATCACCGAGGCCGAGGATAAGGACGCCACACTGGTGGCTGCCATCTTTGACAACGAGGAGACGGGCAGTGGAACCAAGCAAGGTGCCCACTCGCCTGTGTTGGGCAACATGCTGTTGAGGCTCGTCATGGCTCTGGGTGGTACCTTCGAGGACTTCGGCCGTGCCGTTCACCGCTCGTTCATGATTTCGGCCGACAATGCCCATGCCTACCATCCCAATTATCCCGAGAAATACGACCCGACCAACCATCCTTCACTGGGTGGCGGCCCGTGCATCAAGGTCAACGCCAACTGCAAGTACATGAGCGATGCCCATTCGGCAGCCATCTTCAGGAGCTTGTGCGAGAGCGCCGATGCGCCCTTCCAGTATTTCGTCAACCACAGCGATGTGGCCGGCGGTAGCACGCTGGGCAACATCCTCACGGGTCAGATGGACATCGAGGGCGTTGACGTGGGTAACCCCGTGCTGGCCATGCACTCGGTGCGTGAGACGGGTTCGACCGACGACCATGTGAACATGATCAAGGTTATGAAGAACTTCTTTAGTTAAGAATTTGGACTGAATACCGAGGAATGGGCTCATGGTGAGTTATTTACAGGTCGAGGGACTGAGTAAGGCGTTTGGAGTTGATGTGCTCTTCGAGGACATCACCTTCGGTGTGGCCGAGGGTGAGAAAATCGGACTCATTGCCAAGAATGGTACGGGTAAATCCACGCTGCTCGACATCCTCGCAGGCATCGCTTCGCCCGATAGCGGAACGGTCATCTATCGCAACAACCTGCGGGTAGGCTATCTGCCGCAGTTGCCCGATCTTGCGGGCGCCCACACGGTGCTGGACGCTTGCCTGCATGGTGATGACCCGCGGTCGGCAGCCATCCATGCCTATGAGGATGCGTTGCGCACGGGTGACAGTGCCGCCATGACGACTGCCATTCAGGCCATGGACGCCAATGTGGCGTGGGACTACGAGGAGCGGTTCAAGCAGATTCTCACCCAACTCAAAATCACCGACTATAACCAGCCTGTAAAAGAACTGAGTGGGGGACAGGTGAAACGTGTGGCTCTGGCCAGGCTACTCATCGATGAACCCCAGATGCTGATTCTCGATGAGCCCACCAACCACCTCGACATCGACATGATCGAGTGGCTGGAGAATTACCTGCAACGCAGCCGCGTCACCTTGCTCATGGTGACTCACGACCGCTATTTCCTGGACAACATCTGCAACCGCATCCTGGAGATGGACCAACACAGCATCTTCTCCTACAGCGGTAACTACAACTACTACCTGGAAAAGCGTGCCGAGCGCATCGAGGCTCAGAACGTACAGGTCGAGCGAGCACGCAACCTCCTGCGCACCGAGCTCGACTGGATGCGTCGGCAGCCTCAAGCCCGTGCCCACAAGGCGCAGTACCGCATCGACGCGTTCTACGACCTGCAGGAGAGGGCACAACAACGAAGAGATGACGGCGAAGTGGAGTTGAACGTCAAGAGTGCCTATATCGGTAAAAAGATTTTTACCGCCCACCATGTCAATAAACGCTTCGGCGACAAGGTTATTCTTGATGATTTCAACTACACTTTTGCCCGTTATGAGAAGCTGGGCATCGTGGGCGACAACGGCGTGGGCAAGACCACGTTCATCAAGCTCTTGCTCGACATCGTCAAGCCCGATAGCGGTTACTTTGAGATCGGCGAAACGGTAAAATTTGCCCACTATAGCCAGGAGGGAATGCACTTTGACGAGGGAAAGCGCGTGATCGACGCCGTGCGCGATGTGGCCGAGTACATCTACTTTGACGAGAAACACCACTACACCGCCATGGCGTGGCTCAATCATTTCCTGTTCTCGCCACAGGAGCAGCAAAAGTTCATCGCCAAGCTGAGCGGCGGCGAGCGGCGACGCCTGTATTTGGCAATGGTGCTCATGACCAAGCCCAACTTCCTCATCCTCGATGAGCCCACCAACGACTTGGACATCTCCACGCTCGAGATCCTCGAGGAGTATCTGTCGCAGTTCAATGGCTGTGTCATCATCGTGAGTCACGACCGATTCTTCATGGACCGTACGGTGGACCACACGTTTGTGTTTACCGGCAACGGCCACGTCAAGGATTTCCCGGGCAACTACAGCGAGTACCGGGCCTGGAAACAACGCCACGAGCAGGAAGCCGCCCAGCTGGCCAAGGAGCAGGAAGTCGCCAAGCCCAAAGAGAACACCTGGGCTAACCGCAGCGAACAAAAGCGTCTCTCCTACAAGGAACAGCGCGAACTCGAGCAACTCAATATCGACATCGAGGCCCTCAACAAGGAGAAAGCCGAACTAGATGCCCTCTTTGCCAGTGGCGACACCCTCGATGATGTCGCAACCAAGGCAGCCCGCTACCAGCAAGTCAAAGACCTCCTCGACGAGAAAGAACTCCGCTGGCTAGAACTCAATGAAATATAAAAAACTTATCCGTATTATCCGTCCTCTCCGTATTATCCGTTCTCTCCGTTCTCTCCGTTATAATATCACCCTTTAACCTTTAACCTTTAACCTTTAAACTTTAAAACCTTTAACCTTTAACCCTTAACCTTTAAACTAAAAATTGTACGGCCTAGTAGACTGCAATAACTTCTTTGTCTCTTGTGAGCGCGTGTTTGACCCGCGGCTCAACGGCAAGAAGGTCGTTGTCCTTTCCAACAACGACGGTTGCGTCATTGCCCGCAGCAACGAGGCCAAGGCCGCTGGCATTCCCATGGGGTGCCCGGCATTCAAGATCAAGGAGCACACCGACCCGTCTCAAGTCATCCAGTTGTCAGGACGGCACATTCTCTACCGCGACCTCTCCGACCGCGTCATGAAGATCATGGGCGCCGAGGTCGAGAACCTCCAGGTCTATTCGGTCGATGAAGCGTTTTTCAAGCTACCCCACGAGGATGTCGAGACCAGCCACCGCATCATGGCCGACCTGGTGAAAAAGATCCGACAATATGTGGGTATTCCCGTCAGCATCGGCTTCGCACCGACCCGTACGCTGGCCAAAATCGCTAACCACATCGCCAAGCGCGACCGCCGCATCACCGACGGCGTCTATTGGCTCGTGCGGCCCGAGGCCATCGACATCATCCTGCGACGGACCGCTATCGATGACGTTTGGGGCATCGGGCGACGCCTCTCGGCCTCTCTCAAGGCCAAGGGCATCATGACGGCTGCCGATTTCGTGAAATTGCCGCCATCGCTGGTGCGCTCACAGTATTCGGTGACGTTGGAACGAACCCAGCGCGAACTCATGGGCCACGATTGCCAGATTACCAATCCCGTGACCATCGCACACAAGTCGATTATGACCTCACGCACCTTCGGCAAGGTGCTGTACGACCGCGACGAGATTGCCGACGCTATTGTCACCTTTGCCGAGAAGACGTCACGCCAGTTGCGTGCCGAGGGCAGCGTGGCTGGCAGTGTCATGACCTATGTCCGGGGTGACTATTTCCGTGAGGACCTGCCGTTTTATTCCAACTCATGTCAGGTGCGCCTCGACACGCCCTCCAGCGACGCGATGACCATCGTGCGCATGGCACTGACCGCGTTCAACAACATCTGGCGCGATGGCTTAGGCTATCGCAAGGCTGGAGTGATGGCCCTGGACATCCAGCACGGTGAAGCCATCCAACTGAACATTTTTGACCCCGAGGACCATAGCCGCCTACGACGGTTGATGAAAAGCATCGATGGCATCAACAACATGTACGGCACACGCTCGGTGAAACTGGCCCCGGGACTCCAACGCGGCGACTGGGCGCCCAATCAGAACCATTTTCAGGACCTCAGCAAGACACTCCACTTCTACACGGGAATGATTGACCCCTAAACACAACAAAAGAGGCGCCGGCAAGAACTACGGCACCTCTTTTTAATTTCTAAGCTGATATTATCCCAGCAGGGCGTTGGCCATGTTGAGGGCGGCACGGCGGCCGTCGCCCATGGCGAGGATGACGGTTGCGCCGCCACGCACGATGTCACCACCGGCATAGAGGTCGCCTACCGACGACTGCATGGTCTCCTCGTTGACAACGATGGTGTTGCGCTTGCTGATGTCCAGTCCGGGAATCGAACGGGGTACGAGCTGGTTGGGCGAAACGCCAACGGCAACAACTACCAGGTCAACGGGAATCTCCTCGATGGCTCCCTCGATGGGCACGGGGCTGCGACGACCCGATGCGTCGGGCTCGCCCAGTTCCATCTTCTGAACACGCATGGCTACCACACGACCCTTGTCGTCACCGATGTACTCGATGGGGTTGTGCAGGGTCTTGAACTCAACGCCTTCCTCCTTTGCGTGGCCTACCTCCTCGCGACGGGCGGGCATCTCCTCCTCGCTGCGGCGATAGATGAGGATGACGCGCTCGGTGCCCATGCGCAATGCGGTACGGGTCGAGTCCATAGCGGTGTTACCGCCACCAATGACGGCGATGGTCT
>CACYSG010000060.1 GCA_902776955.1 uncultured Bacteroidales bacterium
TGTTTATGACGGCATCCTGAGCTTCACCGGTGACGGCAAGTACCGCGTAGAGGCTTACGCTGTAGCTGACAACAAGCTGCCCAGCCAGCCGATCGCTTATGAGTTCGTTGTAAGCCCGGCTACCGGCCTGAGCGAGATGAACGCCGACAAGGCTGTCGCTAACGTACGCTACTTCAACATGGCTGGCCAGGAGATGACCGAGGCTAACGGCATGACCATCGTCGTTACCACCTTCACCGACGGCACCACCAGCACCGTTAAGGTTGTGAAGTAAATCCCTAGCGATTAAACGAATAGTAGAGGCGCAAAATCCTGCGTCTCTACTTTTTTTATTATTGCCCGGTAAAACGCATCAGTAGAGAATCCGCAGAATGTAGGGCCACGCCTAGGTGTGGCCGCTATGAGGCAAGTAAAATAAACTACGAATTACGCTAACCTTTAGCTCGACGAAGTCAATTAAACAAATTGGCATCCGCGTTCAATTAAGCCAGATTTCACTAATTGTGGCCACGCCAAGGCGAGGCCCTACCTGCCAACGACCGGGGACGGTTTTCCTGGATGAAAAATGCCTGCATTTTTCGGACTGGAGACCCGTCCCCCCGTAACCTCAAAATATTAGACAATCAATTATAGAGTATCCGGTAAAACGCATCAGTGGAGAATCCGCAGGATGTAGCGCCTCAGCGGATAAACGGAGGGGGCCAACGTGGTCGAAGACCACGACAAGGCCGACGGCCTTGTGCAGACCTACGGCCTGCATTTGCCGCTTTTTGCTTGACACCCAAGCTTTTTTATAGATGGGTCTTTACAACTCTAAATAGCTAGTTGATAATTTTTTAGAGCTTTAATGGAAGTATAAGTTGTCCGAAAAATTTTCTAATTCGTTAAAAATCAAATGAATAAATTTTTACAGAGTCCAAAAAGTTTTCCAAAATAATTTTTTTACCGAAAAATTGTTTGCCGTTTCATCTCTATTGTTTACCTTTGCAAACCAATTCCGGCATGACCGGTTTTTTGTCGATAGCAATTAACAATAACCTAACTCTTTGGTAACCAGAATATGATTCAAACTGTACTTAAACGTGATGGTCGCGTTGTCGGCTATAACGAAGAAAAGATAAAGGCCGCTATCCGCAAGGCGATGCTAGCCACCGAGGCTGGCGAGGACGAGAGCCTGATTCAGCGCATTGCCGACCGCATCGGCCAGCGCGGCAAGTCACAGATGAGCGTCGAAGACATCCAGGACCAGGTGGAACTGGAGCTGATGAAGAGCCCCCGCAAGGAGGTGGCACGCTGCTACATCAATTACCGCCAGAAGCGCAGTGTGGCGCGCAAAGCCAAGACCCGCGACTTGTTCCTGGAGATTATCAACGCCAAGAATAACGATGTCACCCGCGAGAACGCCAACATGAATGCCGACACGCCTGCTGGCATGATGATGAAGTTTGCCAGCGAGACGACCAAGCCCTTTGTCGATGACTACCTGCTGAGCGAGGAGGCCCGCGAGGCCGTGCGCGGCAACTACCTTCATATCCATGACAAGGACTACTATCCCACCAAGAGTCTGACCTGCGTGCAGCATCCGTTGGACAAGGTGCTCGAGCAGGGCTATATGGCAGGACACGGCGAGTCCCGTCCGGCCAAGCGCATCGAGACGGCTGGTGTCATCGCCTGCATCACGATGGAGACCGCCCAGAACGAGATGCATGGTGGCCAGGCCATCCCCGCCTTTGACTTCTATCTGGCTCCCTATGTGCGCCGCTCGTTCATCGAGGAGGTGAAGAACCTCGAGGCCCTCATGGGACAGGACTACAGCCGCCTCTATAATGTGGAATTGGATGACTTTGTTGAGCGCGACCTGGACTTCCTTCAGGGCGATGAGCGCATCCTGCAGCATGCCGTCAACAAGACGGTGCGCCGCGTCCATCAGTCGATGGAAGCCTTCATCCACAACATGAACTCCATCCACTCACGCGGAGGTAACCAGGTGGTTTTCAGCTCCATCAACTATGGTACCGATACCAGTGCCGAGGGCCGTTGCATCATCCGCGAACTGCTGAACTCGACCTATGAGGGCGTGGGCAACGGTTCCACAGCGATCTTCCCCATCCAGATTTGGAAGAAGAAGACGGGCGTGAGCTACAAGCCCGGTGACCGTAACTATGACCTGTATCAGCTGGCCTGCAAGGTGACCGCACGCCGCTTCTTCCCCAACTTCGTCAACCTGGATGCCACCTACAACCAGGACGACCAGTGGCGCCTTGACGATCCCAAGCGCTACATCCACGAGGTGGCCACGATGGGCTGCCGCACGCGTGTGTTTGAGAACCGCTTCGGTGAGAAGACGTCTATCGGCCGCGGCAACCTCTCGTTCTCGACCATCAACATCGTCCGTCTGGCCATCGAGTGCATGGATATCAAGGACAAGCAGGAGCGCATCGACCGCTTCTTCGCCAAACTCGACAATATGCTTGAAGTCACGGCCCGACAGCTCGACGCACGCTTCCAGTACCAGAAGACCGCTATGGCTAAGCAGTTCCCCCTGCTCATGTCGCAGCTGTGGAACGGCGCCAGCGAACTCAAGCCCGATGACAAGGTCGAGAGCGTCATCAACCAGGGTACCCTGGGCATCGGCTTCATCGGACTTGCCGAGTGCTTGATCGCCCTCACGGGCAAGCATCACGGCGAGAGCGACGAGGCACAGCAGCTGGGTATCAAAATCATTACCTACATGCGTGACCGCGTCAACGAGTTCAGCGAGCGTTACCAGCACAACTACAGCGTGCTTGCAACGCCTGCCGAGGGCCTCTCAGGCAAGTTCACCCGCCGCGACCGCAAGGACTTCGGCGAAATCCCGGGCGTGACCGACAAGATTTATTACACCAACAGTAACCACGTGCCTGTCTATTACAAGTGCTCACCTAAGCACAAGGCCGAGGTCGAGGCGCCCTACCACGAGTTGACCCGTGGCGGTCACATCTTCTATGTCGAGATCGACGGCGATGCGACCCACAACCCCGAGGCCATCTCCAATGTCGTGGACTTGATGGATAAGTACAACATGGGCTACTGTTCGGTGAACCACAACCGCAACCGCTGCATGGATTGCGGCTACGAGGATGCCACCGACGGCCTTGAGGAATGCCCCGTATGCCACAGCCATCACATCGACCGCCTGCAGCGCATCACCGGCTACCTCGTCGGCACCACCGACCGCTGGAACAGCGGCAAGCTGGCCGAACTCAAGGACCGCGTCGTC
Source organism: uncultured Bacteroidales bacterium (assembly GCA_902776955.1). GTDB lineage: Bacteria > Bacteroidota > Bacteroidia > Bacteroidales > Muribaculaceae > Sodaliphilus. The sequence continues at coordinate 3,260 of CACYSG010000060.1, forward strand.
CATAAGTAATTTATTTATAAGTTATTAGCCTTTATCCTTTAGCCATTAGCAGTGTTGACGAAGAAGCTAACGGCTAAAGGCTAACGGCTAAAAGCTAAAAAATGCTTCGAGTATTGCACATCGTCGAGGGCACCAGTGTCGATGGACCGGGCCTGCGCACGTCAATCTACTTGGCGGGCTGTAATCACCGTTGCCCGGGCTGCCATAACCCCGACTCCTGGGACTTCAAGGGTGGGGAAGAGCGCACCCTTGACGAACTGATGCAGGTCATTGCCTATAACGAGGCTCCTGTCACCCTGAGCGGCGGCGATCCCCTGCTGCAACCCGAAGGCACACGCGCCCTCATCCACCGCATCAAGACGGAACTGGGCTACAACGTGTGGTGTTTCACCGGCTTCACCTGGGAGGAAATAGAGAAAGACCCCAAATTGCTCGACGTCGTCCGCGAACTCGACGTCCTCGTCGATGGCCCCTTCATCCAGGCCCAGCGCGACATCTCCCTGCACTTCCGCGGCAGCCACAACCAGCGCCTCATCGACGTCCAGCGCACCCTCGCCACCCACCACCTCACCCTGTGGACCCCATCAACAATCTAATCACCATCTCCGACTCACTAAGATCCAGAATAGAATTTCGTCGAACTCACGATAAAAAACATTAGGGTGTCCGGTAAACATGGTTCAAGATGAATCAGGCAGGGACATTTGTTTATTCTGGCGAAACACCCGGAGGGTGTCATCTGAGTAACTGGGGGTACCTGTTAATGAAACGAGCGAAGCGAGTGAAGTGGCAGGCACCCCCGGTGTCGCAATGCCTCCATATCGTCGCCAGAGGCGACCCCAATACCCATAACCGTCAAGGGGGCGCCTTCAGCGACATTGTTACGTATGTCCTTACCCGTGGTGATGCTGGCTTTCTCACTCCGCTCGATTGCCAGCATTATCACGGTTACGCAGAGGCTCGCCCTTTGGGCGAGAGCGGCTCTAAAGCAAGCCCCAAGACTGATTGATATCTATAGTCAACTGTCAATCAATGAATTAGAATAATCGAATAGATTTTTATTGGACACTAATAATAGAAAATCAGAAATCCAATTCCAACTCAATAAAAAAAGACCAACTCTATGTGAAAGTAGGGTCGGTCTTTTTCTTTTTCGGTTCAAGTTGATAGCCTTGATGGAGAGCTAAACGAAATAACTGTTGTTCTCCATAACGGCCTACAACAATTCTTAATCCTTGTTTTAGTGGAATATGGTCTCGGACCCATCTAAGCCCAACTTTCCGTTCCACGACTTCCAGTCTTAATCCTTGTTTTAGTGGAATATGGTCTCGGACCCATCTAAGCCCAACTTTCCGTTCCACGACTTCCAGTCTTAATCCTTGTTTTAATGGAATATGGTCTCGGACACGATTGGATTGGCCTAGATGAGCTTGCTTGCTTGAGTCTTAATCCTTGTTTTAATGGAATATGGTCTCGGACGGTGTTCAAGGTGGCAAAAGGCGTTGAGGTATGGAGTCTTAATCCTTGTTTTAATGGAATATGGTCTCGGACGTTATATAAGTGAGTCGGGGAGTAATAGTTAAAAAGTCTTAATCCTTGTTTTAATGGAATATGGTCTCGGACAGCACACAAGTGAGCTAATCCTAAAAGACTATAAGACATTTAGTTAGCAAAACAGATTTACACCATGTCAATGTTCTTTAAGATTTGTTAACCCTTTTTGTTGGCAAATCACGCAAAAGTACACCAATTCTTGGTATTTTGCAAGGAAAAAATCTTTTTTCTTCATTGTCAACAAGAAACGTGATGAATTTTAACCAATCTGAATAACATGAATTGATTTGGCATGATTTTTGCTAGAGTCAACAGCTCCAAATAATTGAAAAATCGACCCCAGATCATTATTAAATGGTACTCGTCTTTAACACCTTTGGCACGATGCTGAACCGCGATGGCGAAGTCAACATTGCTGACATTAACACCCTCATCGACAAAATCCTTAATTATCAATAACCATAATAGGTGCTGAAACATCAGCTTTACTTATTATTATAAACTGCAACAACTCCCAGCAAATCATCAAAGTTGTTCGAGTTGTTGCAGTTGTCTTTAATTAATGATGCGGAAGCCCTTGTATTTCTTGTATTTCTTGTTTTCATTTTTTAGACAGTTGTTTTCCCTCATTTATGCAGTTGTATTTAGTAAGTTGTTCGAGTTGTAGTAGTTGTCTTTAATTCAATGATGCGGAAGCCCTTGATTTGTTGTTTTCATTTTTTAAACAGTTGTTTTTCCTCATTTTATGCAGTTGTATTTAGGAAATAGTTGTATCTTTGCACCAACAAATTGATAGTGTTGAGGTTCCCTGCCTGTTTTTCGGGCTGGGATGAAAAGGGAATCAGGTGCAAATCCTGGACAGTACCCGCTGCTGTAACTCCCTGACGATACATCGCGCGGCATCGTGCCACTGGTTGCAAACCCATGGTCTGCATCATCACCGGGAAGGCGCCGACGACGATGGGGGAGAAGTCAGAAGACCTGCCTCCACGCAGCCAATGATTTGTGGTTCACGCGGCATTTGAACCCTGGCGAAGTGAGATGATGCAGAGCAATCTGTACATTTTCTGGAAGTCATAACTGGCACTATCGCCAGCCTGCTCGTGTCGCATGATTCACCACATGATGTGAAACTAATGAAACAGATGTGACATGAAGAAATTTTTACTACTTGCAATCACCACTGTGGCGGCCATGACGACAGTCGCCGATAACTCGCCCTATATCGCGCATGTGTATGACTACCTGCCCGCGCCGGGTCAGTTTGTCAACGTCTATCCCGCCTACCAGCCCGGATATACCAAGGCCGACATCCTTGCCCAGCTCGAGACGGCCCTGGTGGGCAAGACCAATGCCACGGTGAGCTTGGGAAGCTATGGCGGATACATCGTTTTCGGCTTTGACCATCCTGTGGTCAATAGGCACGGCTATGATGTGAAGATTTACGGCAATGCCATTCAGAGTGAAGCGGTAGCTAATATGCCTGGCGGCAGCTGCGAACCGGGCATCATCATGGTGGGACTTGACATGGACGACGACGGAGTGCCCAGCGAGGGTGACAAGTGGTATGAAATCAAGGGCGCCGACTATGACCGCAGCCAGCATGGCTATGAGATTACCTACTACAAGCCCGATGAGAACAAGGTTCGCGTCCCCCATGAGAGCTGGAGGTTCATCACTGATGTCAATTACGTCTATTGGACCAGCAACGACCAGGTGGCAGACAGTACCAGCGGCTATGTGTGGCGCAATTCGTTCCACAACAGCAATCCTTATTGGCCCTTGTGGATCGAGGACACGGTGCTGACCTTCAGGGGCACCAAACTGCCCAACACGGCCATCGACATGAGCGGCGGCAATGGCAATAACTGGTTCCAGCCTTTCTTGGGCGAAGGCTATGTCGATAACCTGCCCAACCCGCAGGAGCCCGGCTTCAAGATTGATTGGGCCATCGACGAGGACGGCAATCCCGTCATGCTCGACCATATCGACTTTGTCAAGGTATATACCGGCCAGATGGACTATTGCGGATGGCTGGGCGAGACATCGACCGAGGTCGCGGGTGCCGAGGACCTGCACCCCGATGCCCTGCCGTTACTGGTGGGTGACGTGAATGGCGACCAGCAGCTGAATGTGACCGACGTCACGTTGCTGATTTCTTATGTGTTGGGCTCTTCGGCAGTGACCATCGACGAGTATGCGGCCGATTTCAACGGTGACGGCAATATCAATGTGACCGATGTTACCGCGCTGATTAACAAGGTATTGAATTAATTGACTGAGAAATAATGAGAAGAACCGGCATCACTCTGGCACTGGCAATCCTGTCGCTCATGGCTGTAGCCCAGGATTGGACCTTCACTAACGGCATCATCTTTGTCAACGAGGACCGTTACGGGCCCAATCAGGGTTCCATCAACTATTACAACTATGACTACGATGAGATGGAGTATAATGTCTATGCCCTGGTCAACCCCACCACCCAATTGGGGGTGACGACTCAGTATGGACAGCTCTTTGGTGGCCGCCTGTTCCTTGTGAGCAAGCAGGCCAACGGCAACGAGTCGTCAGGAAGCACTATCGGCTCGCGCCTGGCGGTGCTGGATGCGGTTACACTGCAGCAGACGGCCCGTGTCTTGCGCTTCGGCCAGTCGCCCGACAGTGTCTACGACGGACGCAGTTACTGCGCCGTGAACAACGACAAGGGCTATGTGGCGACCAGTGCAGGCATCTTTGTGCTCGATGTCAACACGATGGCCGTAGCGGGACCCATCGAGGGCACTCAATCCAGCGCCAGGGGGGACTATAACAGCCTCTACCGCGGACAGTGCGGCGACATGGTGCGCTTTGGCCAATATGTGTTTGCCGTGCAGCAGGGTAAAGGTCTCCACGTGATTGACCCGTTGGCCGACACCATCGTCACGACATTGGCGTTCCCTGATATTGTCACAGCGTTTGTCACTGCCGGCGGTAACCTGTATGTGGCCAACAACAGCCGTGAGATATACGACTTTGGCGGTGGCCCTTATGTGGCTGATTTTACCCGTATTGACCCGGTTTCGCTCGAGGTGGCCGATGTCTATCAGCTGGATGAGAATCGCGGTGCGGTGAGCTCGTGGGGCGCTTGGCGCCCATGCATGGTCTGCGTCGATCCTGTCGCCGAACGCGTCTATTATAACTACGACGAGTATCAGAACTACATCAGTTCCTATGACTTTGAGACCGAGATGTTTACCGACACGCTCATCCTCTTGCCCGAGGGTGTCAGCGTCAATTGGGACGGCTCCAGGGAGCGCCAGGGCTTGTATGCGCGGGCGATAAGCTTTGACCCGCACACGGGTGACATGGTGGTCCAGACGACCGAGGCGGCTCCCTTGTCCTACCAGAACTTCAACCACAACTGGGTGTTGTTCTATGATGCATCGACGGGCCAACTCAAGCGCCAAGTGCGTCTCCAGGACGCTTACTGGTTCCCCGCTATGGCGGTTTATCCTGACCTGTATGCCCCCGAGGTGACTGTGGACGACATGACCATGACGGCAGGGCAGGAACGCGTGATCTCGCTGCTCGACGCGGTCAGCGATGCCGATAACATGTCGGCGTTGGCCGTCAGCACGGCGGCGAGCGCCAACGAGGCTGTCGTGAGGGCGTGGGTAAGCGGATTGGAACTCCATGTGGCTGGTGTGACCTCAGGCCAGACCCTCGTCACTGTAACTACCGACAGCAACGGTCGGATGGCCGAGGCTTCCTTCACTGTCAAGGTGAGGTCTGCATCGCTCGTCGGGGATATGAACGGCGACGGGAATGTGAATATCAGTGACGCTACCGACCTGATTCATGCAATACTGAATGAGGTTTGGACCCGTGTCGATGCTACGACGGCCGATTTCAACGGCGACGGAGTGGTGAACATCGTGGACGTGACCTCGTTGTTGACCTACATTTTGAATTATTGATAACTTATCGTTTAACCTAATAAAATATTGTAATATGAAGAAATTATTTACTTTAGCGACTTGTGCTATGCTGGCTTCGGCAGCATGGGCTGATGTGATTACCCTCGACATGAACAATCCGTTGAATCCCTCTACCATCGAGTACGGCGACAACGGCGTTTGGACCCAGTGCTACAACGATGTTGATTACACGTGGCTGGAGTTCGGCAACGAGAAGGGCACCTTCATGCTCTCGCACCTCATCGACGGTGAGGGCGCTTCGTGGGGCGGTTATTATTGGGACGGTTTCACCCCCGCCATCGGTGGTGACCAGACCGACTACGGTCAGGCTGGCAGCAGCGCTGGCTGGACCACCATGTTCGGTGGCTGTATGGCTGGCGGCGGCTGCGTGATCAATGCCGACGGTAGCGTAACTGCCGATCCCGCTGAGCCCTATTTCGTGGCTTACTACAGCAGCTGGGCTTATGAGGGACCGAGCAATCAGGTGATGTTTGTCGACAATGACGGCAACACGACGTTTGAGCCTGTGGGTGTATATATCTGCAACCACCCCTGGCCCTACTATGGCTGCGAGCATGGTGACGGCTTCGGCAACAGCTTTGCCGAGGGCGACTACTTTGAGCTGATTGCCCATGGCGTTGCTGCCGATGGTAGCGAGAAGACCGTCAGCATCAACCTGGTTGAGTTCACCGATGGCGAGCTCATCGCCCTCAACGACTGGACCTTCTTTGACCTGTCCGAACTGGGCGAGGTTGAGTCGGTTTACTTCACCATGAATTCCACCGATGTAGGCCCTTACGGAATGAACACCGCTGCCTACTTCTGCATGGACAAGTTCCAGGTGAAGGGTGAAGGTGGTGATGTGACTCCCACCGAGCTGACCGGCGCTCCCACTTTCAACGGCTACACCACCGACGGTATCCACGCCTATTTCGTTGAGATTCTTCCCACTGAGCCCAGCACGATTTACTACCGTGTTCAGTATCAGGAGGGTGAGTTCACCGATTGGGCCGTTTATGACGGTGTCCTGAGCTTCACTGGCGACGGCAAGTACCGTGTAGAGGCTTATGCTGTTGCCGACGGCAAGCTGCCCAGCTACGATATCGCTTATGAGTTTGTGGTAAGCCCCGCTACCGGCCTGGTTGAGCTCGATGCCAACAAGACTGTTGCCGGCGTGCGCTACTTCAACATGGCTGGTCAGGAGATGCAGGAGGCTAACGGCATGACCATCGTCGTTACCACCTACACCGACGGCACCACCAGCACCGCCAAGGTGATGAAGTAAGAAATAGCTGACAGAAAAAAGTATTAGTATATAGTGACCAATGTGTGAGGGTGCGTCCCCGCGGCACTGCCAGCCGCCAGGGCGCACTCTCATTTTCAGGGACAAAACCGCTACTACTGGAAACGGTGATTTTCGCGTCACATTAATAATATATTATTAAAAGATGTGTAGCGTGAAAAAAACTTGTTTTGAGCACCCGTTTTTTCGAATTATTGACTTACCTTTGCAGCCGATTTTACAAAAACGTCACAGAATATGGCAAAAAACCTAGTTATAGTCGAGTCTCCGGCCAAGGCCAAGACCATCCAGAAGTTCCTGGGCAACGAGTATAAAGTGATGTCAAGTTTCGGTCACATCCGCGACTTGCACAAGAAGGATTTCAGTATCGATGTGAAGAACGGCTTCAAGCCGCTCTACGAAATTCCCGAGGATAAACAGGAACAGGTTAAGAAACTCATGGATGAGGCCGCTAAGGCCGAGGTCGTTTGGCTCGCAAGTGATGAAGACCGCGAGGGAGAAGCCATCGCGTGGCATCTGTTTGAAGTGCTGGGACTGACGCCCGAGCACACTCGTCGCATCGTCTTCCACGAGATTACCGAGCCCGCCATTCTCGAGGCCATCAAGAATCCCCGCAGCATCGACCTCAACCTGGTGGATGCCCAGCAGGCTCGTCGCGTGCTGGACCGCATTGTGGGATTTGAGCTATCGCCGGTGCTGTGGCGCAAGATCATGCCCGGTCTGTCGGCAGGACGTGTCCAGAGCGTGGCTGTGCGCCTCGTCGCCGAGCGTGAGAAGGAGATCAAGGCGTTCAAGAGCGAGCCTTATTATCGTGTGTCGGCCCAGTTCACGGGCAGCACGGGCAAGGAGTTCTCGGCTGAGCTGAACCGTCACCTGGCCGACCATGAAGCGGCAATGGCCTTCCTTGAGGATTGCAAGCAGGCTACTTGCCAAGTGGCTGATGTGAACGTCAAGCCGCTCAAGCGCACTCCGGCGCCTCCCTTTACCACCAGCACGCTGCAGCAGGAAGCCGCACGCAAGTTGGGTCTCTCGGTAAAGCAGACCATGCGCCTGGCTCAGCGCTTGTACGAGGAAGGTCTCATTACCTACATGCGTACCGACTCGGTTAACCTCAGCAAGCTCGCCGTGGCATCCATCAGCAAGGAAATCAAGGAGAACATCGGTGACAGTTACCTCAAGACCCGCCACTACCGCACCACTAGCAAGGGCGCTCAAGAGGCTCACGAGGCCATCCGACCCACCTACATCAGCAACCACACCATCACCGGCACTCCCCAGGAGAAGAAGCTCTATGACCTGATCTGGAAGCGCACCATCGCCTCACAGATGGCCGATGCCGAGCTCGAGAAGACAACGGCTACCATCACGGTATCGGGTCGCAAGGAAGTCTTCGTCGCCGAGGGTGAGGTAGTGAAGTTTGACGGTTTCTTGAAGGTGTACTTCGAGAGCACCGACGACAACCAGACCGAGTCAAAGGGTGCAGCCCCCACCGACTTGCATACCCTGCCGCCGCTCGCTAACGGCGACATTCTGACCCCTCTGGCTATTTCGGCTTTCCAGCGCTACACCCAACAGCCCAACCGCTACACCGAGGCGTCGCTCGTGAGAAGGCTCGAGGAACTGGGTATCGGCCGACCCTCGACCTATGCACCCATCATCTCCACCATCCAGGAGCGCAACTATGTCGAGAAGGGCGAGGATAAGGGTACGAAGCGCGAATACGAGGTCCTCACCCTCAAGGACGGCAAAATCTCTACCGGTAAGAAGAGCGAGATCTTCGGCGGCGAGAAAGGCAAGCTCATCCCCACCGACGTGGGTATGGTTGTCAACGACTTCCTCGTGAAGTACTTCCCCTCGATCATGGACTATAACTTCACGGCCAAGGTCGAGAACGAGTTTGATGAGGTCGCCAAGGGCAACGTGGTATGGAATAAGGAAATCGCCGACTTCTATGATGATTTCCATCCCAGCATCAGCCAGGTGTCGTCGTTGCGACTCGAGCACAAGGTGGGCGAGCGCACGCTCGGCAATGACCCCAAGACGGGTCTGCCGGTCATGGTGAAGATCGGCCGTTACGGACCCCTGGTGCAGATGGGCAGCTCCGACAACGAGAACAAGCCGCGCTTTGCATCGCTGCAACGCGGACAGAGCATCGAGACCATCACCCTCGAGGAGGCAATCAAGCTCTTTGAGTTGCCGCGTGACCTGGGCGAGTTCGAGGGCTCTGAGGTGACCATCGGTGTGGGACATTACGGACCCTATGTGAAGCACAACGGCAAGTATGCTTCCATCCCCAAGGATATGTCGCCCACGGCCATCACCCTCGACGAGGCTGTTGAAATCATCAAGGCCCAACGTGAGACAGAGGCCAAGAAGGTCCTCAAGACCTTTGAGGAGGAGCCCGACCTCAAGGTGATGAACGGACGCTATGGACCCTACATCGTCTACAAGAAACAGAACATCAAGATTCCGAAAGGAAAGGACGCCGAGCAGCTCACGCTCGAGGAGTGCCGTGAGATCATTTCCGACGAGGCCAACGTCTCCAAAGGAACTACTCGAAAGCGTGCAACCAAAGCCCGTTCCACGTCAAAAAAGACTACAAAAACAAAATAATTGTTTTAAGTAATGCTTTAGGCTGCGTTCTGCTAACTTCTGGAACGCAGCCTTTTATTTAATGTGCGGGTGCTTGCCGGTATAAAGAAATTCAGTCCAAATAACGAAAATATTTCTTTTTTTGTGCCCGTATTAGAAAAAATCATCGTAATTTTACCGACTGGAGAGGGAAATGGTCTCTTGTGGGCCGTGCTTTCCAAATAAAAGTTTCGGGTTAAATGCTTGATGATTAAAGTTTAGCACTGCAAACCCTCAAGTAAAATTGAGACTTTTTGCAGCCTCAAGCCCGTAACGATTCAGTGTAAAGAATAACAATAAAACAAACCAACAATAAAAGTTTAGAAATTATGTCGTTTTTTAAATCTATCAAGAGCGCTTTTGGAGGTTCCGATAACGAGGAGTATGACGTTTTCGGACAGCCTACCAGCTTCGTCAACCCCTTCAGCAAGGACAAGAATGTGCCTAATCATGACCAGGATAATGGCAATAACGATGCCAAGATGGAACTTGACAAGCATGAGGAATATGCCGTTGATGCCGAGTTTACCGACAGGGTTGCACGACTGATGAACGAGCACACCCAGGTCGTGACCGAGATGATCAAGAAGGCCTGGAAGAAAGAACACGATGAATTGCTTGCCGCCGCCGAGGAGGCTAAGAAAACCGTTCAGGAGTGCAAGGAGAAAATGCAGGCCAACGAGGTCAGCAAGAAACAGGTGCAGGCCCAGACCAAGGACCTCGCCGACAAAATAGCAGAGCTCGAAGCCGAGCGCGACAGCCTCAATGTCGATAAGAAGAGTCTGGAAAACCGCATCAGGATGATGGAGTCCCAGGAAGAGGGAGCCGAGGCCCTGAGCAAGAAGATCGATGAGCAGGAAGAAACCATCAACGACCTGCGTGACCAACTCGCTGATAGGGAGGCCGAGATCGCACGCCGCGACGAGATCGCCGCCGCACAGCAGGAGGGTCCCTCGGTCGAGGACCTGCAGCAGGAACTCAACCAGCGCGACGAGACCATCGGCGAGCTCCGTGCCAATGTCACTGAACTGGAGTCGAAGCTCAATGTCGCTAACGATGAACTCAAGGATGCCGAGGAACTGCAGAAGACCTTTGACGAGGTGCAGGACTTCCTGGAGAAGAAGAATACCGAGATTGCCGCATTGCGTCAGCAGGTCGCCAATATGAAGCAGCTCGAGTCGGACTACGACGAGATGCGCAAGACGAACATCGTCCTCAAGGATGAGAACGAGGGCTATCAGAAGACCATCGAGCAGCTTGAGCAGACCGCAAGGCAGACTGCCGAGGTGCAGAACCGTCGCAGCATTGAGACCGGAAACCTCATCGACGGACTCAAGCAGCAGCTCGCATCGGTGAGCGCTGTGGCCGAGGACTTCAAGCGCAAATATAACTCACTGAGCGTTGATGGCAACGAGAAGGCTGCCAACTTCGCCAGGATTTCGGCCGAGCGCGATGATGCAAAGGCCGAGCTCCAGCGCACCAAGGTCACCCTCCAGAAGAAGCAGCACGAGGCCCAGGCGATGAAAGACGCCATGGACGAGAAGGATCGCCAGATTGCAGCCCTCAAGCAGCAGCTCGCCGAGGCCGAGAAGGCCAAGGCCGCTCCCGCCGCTGCTCCGGCAGCTGTCATTGACGAGTCCATCCCGCAGGATGATCCCACCTTGCGCGCCATCGATGACATCGATTGGGAAGATGACGGTTCGCTGCCTCCCCATCCCGGTGAGGATCCTCGTCAGCTCTCGCTGTTCTGATGATTTGTGATAGAATGAATATATATATAAAGGAGTGGCTCATCGCGGGCCGCTCCTTTATGTTGAAATCGCCCTTCATTTTGTGCCTGCCGCAGCATGGCCGCAAAGGCCAAAATTGGGCTCACCCGATAAAAGGTGGAGGCCGATGTGGTCGAAGACCACGACAAGGCCAGCGGCCTTGAATTGAGGTAACCCCAGGGCGCACAGGCCGTAGGCCTCGTGTGGCCTGGGGAGCAAGACTTCCTCTCGATGGGCCCTGAAGGGGGCCAATCACGTCAGGCGGTAGTCATTCCATTCAATTCCGGCATGTTGCAGGTGTTTGCGGTATTCGTCTTCAAAGG
>CACYSG010000061.1 GCA_902776955.1 uncultured Bacteroidales bacterium
TTTTGACATGACAAAGCCTCCGCTTGGGAAAGTAGAGGCTTTGTTATATGTTTTACAGCATGTTACAAAAAGAGGATGTGCCAGAATTTTGACACACCCCCGTTTCCAGCACCCTGGTGGCGACTTTTTCATGAGCGCGAGGGGGTGTTCTTGCGGTTGTTCGGGAAATAATGAGTACCTTTGCAGCGGTTTTCAGTAAAACAGTAATGAAGGACAACAAGGAAGCGACACTGGCTTTGGGGACTAAACCGGTGGGACAGCTGCTGTGGCAGTATGCCCTGCCTGGGGTGATAGCGATGACGGCATCATCGCTCTACAATATGGTGGACAGCATCTTCATCGGCCACGGTGTGGGTCCGATGGCGCTGGCGGCCCTAGGCATCTCGTTCCCCTTGATGAACATCGGTGCCGCCTTTGGTGCCGCAGTGGGTATCGGCGGTTCCACGCTGATGTCACTCAGGCTGGGACAGCGCCAGTATGACAAGGCCAACAACGTGCTGGGCAACATGGTTGCCCTGAACATCATCACGGGTCTGCTGGTGGGTATCGTGTCCATCATTTTCCTGGACCCCATCCTCACCTTCTTCGGGGCCAGCGAACAGACGTTGCCTCATGCTCGAGACTACATGTTCATCCTGCTGGTGGGTAACGTCATCACCCACCTCTACCTGGGGCTGAATGCCGCCTTGAGGTCGGCCAGCAAACCGCGCGCCGCGATGATCGCCACCATTGTCACGGTGGTGTTGAACACCATCCTTGACCCGATCTTCATCTGGCCCCTGCACATGGGCATCAAGGGCGCCGCCATCGCCACCATATTGGCGCAGGTCATCGTGCTGTGCTGGCAGTTGTGGCAATTCAGCCGCCAGCGCGAACTGCTGCACCTGGAGTGGCGGTTTCTTTTCCCGGCACGCACTATCGCCAAGGACATCGTGAGCATCGGTGTCTCGCCATTTGCCATGCAGCTCACGGGCTGCGTGATTGCCATCTTCATGAACAACGCCCTGATGAAATATGGCGGCGACTTGGCCGTAGGAGCCTACAGCATCGCTAACCGCCTGGGATTCATCTTCTTCATGGTCATCATGGGTATTTGTCAAGGATTCCAGCCCATTGCGGGTTATAATTACGGTGCCCGCAACATGGATCGAGTCAAGCATGTCCTGCGGTTGACCATCACCGCCTCGGTCATCGCAATGACCATCGGATGGGTGATTGGCGAACTGCTGCCCGGGCCGTGTACACGCTTGTTTACCGACGACAATGAGCTGATTGACATCTCGGTCCGCGGCATCCGCATCAACATGCTCGTGTTCCCCGTCATCGGCTACCAAGCTGTGGTCACCAACTTCTTCCAGACCATCGGCAAGGTGCGCATCAGCATCTTCATGTCGCTCTCGCGCCAGCTGTTGTTCCTGCTGCCGATGCTGCTGCTGTTCTCATCGCTGTGGGGCCTGGACGGCGTGTGGTTCTCGTTGCCGGCAAGCGACTTTGCGGCATTCCTGGTCGCTGTGGTCATCATGCAGCGCTTCAAAGCCCGCCAAGCCACCCCCGCATAATTGTCCCCACACAATATTTTCGGTTAGATAACGAGGTTTTTTTTGCCGTTATGTTGTTTTTTGGAAGAAAAACATTAATTTTGTGCCTTGAACCTTGCCACTTTGACCCTTGCCGTGGCTGAGTCACGACAAAAACGTCAAGGAACGGCATACACATGAAATAGGACAACGATCAGATGGAAAGACTGTTATATAAACTACTTGACTCTAGGATATTCAGAGCATTCAAGGTGAAGACGACCCCACGGTGGATCATCCTACTCCTTGACATGCTTATCGTACTGGTAAGTTTTATTGCGACGGTAGTGGCCGATATGTACTCCCAACATGCCGTTCTTCCTTCCCAAACCATCCTGCTGAACGCGTTTATCGTCTTCATTGTCTATTTTGCAGTCTCCTATGTATCAAAGAGTTACACTTGCGTAATCCGTCTATCGGTAATCGAGGACCTGTACCGCATCTTCATGGTCATCGTCTTCTCGACGCTCTTGCTTATCGGACTCAACGTCGTCAGGCTTGTCATTTTGGACACTGCGTTCATGAAGTTCTGGGACATCCTCGTCATTGGCGCGCTGTCCTTCTCGATGATGATGATCGAGAGGCTCTGCATCAAGTATATCTATATGCGCATGAACAGCGCTACCGAGGGCCGCAAGCGCGTCGTCGTCCTGGGCACATCGTTCACCTCGGTGATGCTCGCCAATGCCCTCAAGGGTGAAATCGGCGGCAAATACCTGCCCGTGGGACTCCTTAGCCTCAAGGCCAATCAGGAATCGTCCGAAATCAACGGCTTCAAGGTCTATCAGTTTGACCCCACCCGGATGAGCGCCCAGTTTGCCGATGACAACATCGAGGGACTCATCTTTGATGCCAAGAGTAAAAACCTGATGAACAGCGGATTTGCCGATTTCTTCATCAAGAACGACATCTCCCTGCTGTCGATGAACAGGGTGGCCGAGTTTGAGCAGGACAGCGACAAGGATAACGACAAGAACATCTCGACCTACATCAAGGAGGTGCAGATCGAGGACCTGCTGGGCCGAGACCCGATTGTCCTCAACAACTCCCTCGTGAGCGACCATATCAAGGGAGCCTGCGTGCTCATCACAGGAGCGTGCGGTTCCATCGGCAGCGAGATTGTGCGCCAGGTAGCCAACTATGGCGCCAGCAAGATCGTGCTGTTTGACCAGGCCGAAACGCCCATGCACGACCTGTGGCTGGAACTGAAGAGAAACCAGCCTAACGCCCACGTCGAGCTGTACATGGGCGACGTGCGCAACCGCAACCGTGTCGAGGAGGCGTTCAAGAGCTTCAGGCCCAAATATGTCTTCCATGCCGCGGCCTACAAGCACGTGCCGATGATGGAAATCAACCCCACCGAGGCCATCCTGGCCAACGTGATGGGTACACGCAACGTGGCCGACATCGCCCTCAAGTACAACGTCTATAAGTTCGTGATGATTTCGACCGACAAGGCCGTCAATCCCACCAACGTGATGGGATGCACCAAGCGCCTGGCCGAGATTTATTGCCAGTCACTGTTCTACAATGCCAAGAAGGAGGGCAAGAAGACCCAATTCATCACAACGCGCTTTGGCAACGTGCTGGGCAGTAACGGTTCGGTGATTCCGCTGTTCCGCAAGCAGATTGCCTCCGGCGGTCCCGTTACCGTGACCCACAAGGAAATCATCCGTTACTTCATGACCATCCCCGAGGCCTGTTCACTCGTGCTCGAGGCCGGATGCATGGGCAGTGGTGGCGAGATTTACATCTTTGACATGGGCGAGCCGGTCAAGATCTACGACCTGGCAAGGCGCATGATTTCACTGGCAGGATTGAAGCCCGACATCGACATCAAGATTGAGGAAATCGGTCTGCGACCTGGCGAAAAGCTGTACGAGGAACTGCTCAACGACAAGGAAAAGACCACGGCAACCGTCAACAGGAAAATCATGATTGCCAAGGTCAAGACCTACAACTACAAAGACGTGTGCGCCAACATCGACCGCATCATCGCACGCGCGGCAGCCGGCGACGTTCACGGCATGATATATGCCATGAAGGAGTTTGTCCCCGAGTACAAGAGCCAGCACAGCGCCTTTGAGGCCATCGACCGTGAAATCGAGGCCGAGGGCAACCCCGCGGCACCAACCGCTTCACAACCTAACGCCGAGTGACCGATGCCCCGCGCAACGCGCCCCATGCATCCCGTCATTGGCGTTCTCCCGTTCTCTCCGTTAAATTACACTAATATCCCGTAAAGCGTTGTCGCTTTGCGTGAAAAATTGTACCTTTGCATCTTAATTTAGAAGAAACCATTTTTTTAACAACGAGATACATCTATACATTATGGCGGATATCAATGAGAATATCAATGCTGGGGGCGAGGAGAAGAAGCCCTTGAACTTTGTGCAACAGATTGTGGCCGACGACCTGGCGGCAGGCAAGAACGGCGGACGCTTGAACACGCGTTTCCCGCCGGAGCCCAACGGCTACCTGCACATCGGACACGCCAAGGCCATCTGCATGGACTTCGGCGTGGCAGAGAAGTTCGGCGGCACCTGCAACCTGCGCTTTGACGACACCAACCCGCAGAAGGAGGACACCGAGTATGTCGAGGCCATCATGCGCGACATCCACTGGCTGGGCTACGACTGGGCCGACAGGCTCTACTATGCCAGCGACTATTTCCCCAAACTGTACGAGTTCGCCATCCGCCTGATCAAGGAGGGCAAGGCCTATGTCGATGACCAGACGAGCGAGCAGATCGCTCAGCAGAAGGGTACCCCCACCACGCCCGGCACCGACAGCCCCTACCGCAACCGCACCGTCGAGGAGAACCTGGATCTGTTCCAGAGGATGAACGCCGGCGAGTTTGAGGAGGGCAGCCACGTGCTGCGTGCCAAGATCGACATGGCGTCGAGCAACATGCACTTCCGCGACCCCATCATCTACCGCATCATCAAGACCCCGCACTGGCGCACCGGCAACAAGTGGAACGTTTATCCCATGTATGACTTCGCCCACGGCCAGAGCGACTACTTCGAGGGCGTGACCCACTCGATTTGCACGCTGGAGTTTGTGCCCCACCGCGACCTGTACGACTACTTCGTCCACGAGCTCGCCGGCGAGAGCGCTGCCGAATACTGCCCCCGTCAGATTGAGTTCAACCGCCTGAACCTCACCTACACCGTGATGAGCAAGCGCAAGCTGCTGCAACTCGTCAAGGAAGGCCTCGTGGCCGGATGGGACGACCCCCGCATGCCCACCCTGTGCGGTCTGCGTCGCCGTGGCTACACGCCCCAGTCCATCAAGAACTTCATCGAGGACATCGGCTACACCAAGTATGAGGCCCTGAACGACATCGGCCTGCTCGAGCACAACATCCGCGAGGAGCTCAACCACCACGCCAACCGCGTGAGCGCCGTGCTCAACCCCGTCAAGGTCGTTATCACCAACTATCCCGAGGACAAGGTCGAGATGATGGAGATGGACAACAATCCCGAGCAGGAGAACGCCGGCAAGCACCAGATGCCCTTCTCGCGCGAAATCTACATCGAGCGTGACGACTTCATGGAGGAGCCTCCCAAGAAGTTCTTCCGCCTCACCCCGGGCAAGGAAGTGCGACTCAAGGGTGCCTACATCATCATGTGCACCGGCTGCACTAAGGATGCCGACGGCAACGTCACCGAGATCCAGTGCACCTATGACGCCGACACACTGAGCGGCAGCGCCGGTAGTCAGCGCAAGGTCAAGGGTACCCTGCACTGGGTGAGCGCCCGCCACTGCGTCGATGCCGAGGTAAGGCTCTATGACCGCCTGTTTGCCGTCGAGAACCCGAGCGCCGACACCGAGCACGACTTCCGCGAGCTGTTGAATCCCGACTCGCTGCGCGTCATCACCGACGCCAAGATCGAGCCGTTCCTGGCCGAGACCGCCAAGGTGGGCGACACCTTCCAGTTCCAGCGCATCGGCTACTTCACCGTCGATCCCGACACGACTGAGGGCCACCTCGTCTTCAACCGCACCATAGGTCTGAAAGACAGCTGGGCTAAACAACAAGGAAAGTAATCACCGACGACAACACTTTCTAAAAGGAAAACAATAAGTGCAATAAATACAAGGGCATCAGCGCTCGTATTTCTAAAGACAACTTGGACAACTCAGGACAACTCTTTTAGGGTTGCAACTGGGTTGCCCAAGTTTATTTTAGTGATGATTGTGTCCTTAATCGCTGGTCATTTATGGCCACTGCTGGTCGAGAATGAGATTGTACTCGCCTTCGGCACCGCAACCTACCGAATAGGGACGATAATAGAACATCACGCCCTCGTTGACGATGGCACAACCGTCGGCTTGGTCTATCAGTTCTTGTCCAGAATAGTTGTACACTTCAAGGTCGAAATTCCTTTCTTGCTTGGCTTTGACGTAAGCATCACGTAAGCTCTTGCTCACACTCGCATATCCATATTTCTCTACTATATCGCGGCTGTTGAGACGATGGCCGGTCTTCTTGTTCACCGTGATGTAGTCGGCCCAACTGGGGCAGCCGTTAGAGCCGTTGTAGTCGAAACTGAACTCGATGATGTAACTTACCCAATCGCCTCGGTCATAGATTTTATGGGCAACGATGCACACTCGGGCATCAAGGAGATCAAAACTGACTGAATCGGGTTTGAATTCATTGTTCTTTTTGGTGAATTGATCAAACACCTTTTTGGCACGGTTCATGATATCCTGTGCGTTCTTGGGAGCGTATCCCTTGCGCTGGACGAGGTTCTTTTTCAAACCCTCGAGTTCATCATTATAGTAAAAACTCTGGGTGAGCAACGTATCAATTCCCAGCTCGACTTGCCTGAAAACCTTATCACTGGGAAAGTCCTTATCCACATACAAGCCTAACATGCAGCGATATCGAGCGGGATAGTCTTCGTCCTGCCTGTACCATGTCGCTTCCAGTTCCTGGCTAAGTACCCCTTCATCGCCTTCCAGTTCAGGCACTTGACATTCATAATTATATTTGGTATAACCGTCTTTGTCCTTTCCAGCTTCAACTCGGCCCATGCCGAGGAACAATTCCAGCCAGGAGCCCTGGGTGACCCTGTCGGAGTCATACCCACTAGTTTGTTCATTCTCAACAGTTTGTTCAGTATTAAGATTTTTAGACCCGGCAATACCGTTTTTACAGCCGCACAGCATCAATGCAGCCACAACCATCATCTCGAGTAAAGAAATTGATCTCATATCCTATTATTTCCTGCTTGTTGGTAAGTGTGACTGCAAAGTTCATGAGAAATCAGCACTTCTACAAATAAAAGCGATTATTTCTTCGGTTTTGTTTCAAAAAACTTTGCGACCTACCCTGGCCCTCAAGCATGACCCCGACAGCTTTATTCAGTGCAATGCATTCGCGCAGTAACGAATCGGCAAAAAGTCATGCTGTAGTGTTGCGGGTATTCTAACTTTACATTATCTTTGCAAATTGTAAATGAACCGAAATGAGTCTAACCAAGGAACAAATAAAGAAAGATAGAGCACAGCAGGAAGCCGACATCGTCCAATGCCTCAAAACGTTGAGCGCAGGTGGGCTGATTCTCTACCCCACCGACACGGTATGGGGCATCGGTTGTGACGCCACCAACGCCGAGGCTGTGAAGAAAGTGTATCAACTCAAGCAGCGCGACGACAGCAAGGCGCTCATCGTGCTCATCGACAGTGCCGACCACCTGGACCACTATGTGGTCGATGTGCCGATGATTGCACGCGAACTCATTGATGTGGCGGTCAAGCCGTTGACCATCATCTATGAGGGAGCCTTTAACCTGGCGCCCAACGTGCTGGGCGAGAAAGACAGCGTCGGCATCCGCATTCCCAACGACGAGTTCTGCCACCGCCTGTGTGAACGCTATGGCAAGCCCATCGTGTCCACCTCGGCCAACGTCAGCGGCCAGCCTACGGCCCGCACCTTTGCCGACATCGATGCCGACATCGTCAAGGCGGTGGACTATGCCGTCGAGTACCGACGCGGCGACACCACGCCTCACCAGCCGTCGAACATCATCATGCTGGGGCGCGACAGTTCGTTCAAGATTATCCGTTAACCCACCCGTTCAACGATTATGAAAATCAGGCTCGATATCAACAACAAGGCCCACCAGCAGCGCATCAAGTATGTGGTGGGAGACTATGTGATGTCCAATCTGGCCTGGTTCATCTACAATATCATCCGCTACCAGATGGGCACCGTCGTGGGTTGGCCCTATCTGGTGAGCTACCTCAAGAGCAACATGGTGCTTGCCGGCCAGTTGTTCTTCCCGCTGCTGATGATGGTGACCTACATCTTCAGCGGTTACTACAACAACGTGTGCCGCAAGTCGCGTGTGCAGGAACTGCTCACCACAGCGGCCAGCGCGGTCATCAACACGCTGCTCATCTTCTTCATGGCGCTCATCAACGACGTGATAGGCGTGCGCACCAGCGACTACGAGATGATTCTCATCCTGTGGGCGTTGCTCTTCGGCATGGTTTACCTTGTCCGCGCCATCATTACCAACAGCGCGTCCAACAAAATCAAGTCGCGCCGCTGGACGTTCCCGACGCTCATCATCGGCAGCGGCTCGGCAGCGGTGACGTTTGCCAACAAGCTCAACGCGATGCGCCGCTCCACGGGTCACGACATCCGCGGCTTTGTCAACATCCCCGGCGAGAACCGCGTCAAGGACAACCGCCTGCCATGCTATGAGCTCGAGCAACTGCCCCAAGTGTGTGAGCAGGAACAGATTTGGGAACTGATTGTCGTGCCCACGCGCGACGACACCCACCAGACGATGAACGCCATCAACAAGCTGTTCGCCCTGGGACTGCCCATCATGATTTCGCCCGACCGTTTCAACATGATGCAGACGCCGGTGCGCATCTCGGACATCTATGGCGAGCCGCTGGTCAACATCTCGCGCAGCAGCATGAGCGACAGCGGCAAGAACATCAAGCGGGCGCTCGACGTCCTCATTTCGGCCATAGCGCTGGTGCTGCTCATCCCGTTATATGCCATTGTGGCCATCATCATCAAGTACACGAGCCCCGGCCCGATATTCTACAAGCAGGAGCGCATCGGCCTACACAACAAGCCGTTCAAGATCATCAAGTTCCGGTCGATGGTCCAGAACGCCGAGGCGAGCGGCAGTCCGCAGCTCTCGTCGGATAACGACCCGAGAATCACCCCCTTCGGCCGCTTCATGCGCAAGTACCGCATCGACGAGCTGCCCCAGTTCTGGAATGTGCTCAAGGGCGAGATGTCTCTCGTGGGTCCGCGCCCCGAGCGCAAGTACTACATCGACATGATCACGCCGCTGGTACCGGCCTACTCGCTGCTGCATCAAGTGCGCCCCGGCATCACGTCTATGGGTATGGTCAAGTTCGGCTATGCCAAGAACATCGACGAGATGGTCGAGCGCGTCAAGTATGACCTGATGTACCTGAACAACATGTCGCTGCTCAACGACATCAAGATACTCATCTACACCATTAAAATCGTCTTCACCGGGCGCGGAATGTAATGGCACAACAGCAGAACAATCCACGTCCCGCCAACACCGCCGCCAGCGGCTTGTCTACCGATAAGGCAGGCTGGTGGATCAGGCTGCTCATCTGGAGGGAGAAGCACATCCCCGACAAGACCTTCGTCGTGATGCTCGCCCTGATTGTGGGCATTGCCGCCGGCCTTGCCGCAGTGCTCCTCAAGACGTTGATTGCCCTGATTGCCAATTTCCTCACCAGCCGTTTCGTCACCGAGGGCGGCAACCTGCTCTACCTTGTCTTCCCCGCCATCGGCATCCTGCTGGCAAGCCTGTATGTCTATTACATCGCCCGCGAGCCCATCTCCCATGGTGTGACGCGCGTGCTCTATGCCCTGGCGCTCAAGAAGAGCCGCCTCAAGATCCACAACATGTATTCCTCGCTCATCGCCTCGTCGGTGACCATCGGATTCGGTGGATCGGTCGGTGCCGAGGGTCCTATCGTGTTCACGGGAGCCGCCATCGGCAGCAATTTGGGCCAGGCCTTCAGGCTCACGCCCCAGACGATGGCCATGCTTGTGGCCTGTGGCGCGGCAGCCGGTATTGCCGGCATCTTCAAGGCCCCCATCGCCGGCATGCTGTTCACCATCGAGGTACTCATGATGGACCTCACCGCCGGAGCCGCTATTCCGCTGATTGTCGCATCGGTGGCCGGTGCGACGGTGGCCTATGTGTTCACGGGCTATAATGTGGAATTCTTCTTCACACAGAGTGAGCCCTTCTATGCTTCCCGCATCCCGTACGTCGTGTTGCTGGGTATCTTCTGCGGCTTTGTGTCGCTCTACTTCATCACCCTCATCGACAGGATTGAGCGCCAGTTCAAGCGACTGCGCAACCGCTGGATACGCTGGGCGGTGGGCGGTATCACGCTGAGCCTGCTCATCTTCCTGATGCCGCCGCTCTACGGCGAGGGTTACGAGGGCATTACACGCCTGATCAACGGCGACGTGACAGGCATTTTCAACAACAGTCTGTTCTACAGCTACCGCAACAACACGGCGGCAGTGCTGATGTTCCTGTTCGCCCTGGGAGCCTTCAAGGTGTTTGCCACCGCGGCGACCAACGGCGGTGGCGGTGTCGGCGGTACGTTCGCTCCGTCACTATTCGTCGGCGTGATGGCCGGCGTGTTCTTCGCCATCCTGTTCAACACCGTGGATATTATCGACCTCGACACGCCCCTCAGCATCAAGAATTTCGCCCTGATGGGCATGGCGGGAGTGATGGCGGGAGTAATGCACGCTCCATTGATGGCCATCTTCCTCACCGCCGAGATGACAGGCGGCTACGACCTGTTCCTGCCGTTGCTCATCGTCTCGGCCAGCAGTTATGCCATCAGCCGCATCTTCACGCCTTATGGCATCTACTCGCGTCGTCTGGCCAAACGCGGTGAACTCCTCACCCACCAGAAGGACCGCGCCGTGCTCACACTGCTCAAGATGGACAGCGTCATCGAGAAGGACTTTTCTATTGTCCACCCCGACATGAGCCTCAAGGACATGGTGGACACCATCGCCCAGAGCAGGCGCAACCTGTTCCCCGTCACCGACGACGAGGGGATGTTGCTCGGCGTGGTACAGCTCGACGACATCCGCAACATCATGTTCCGTCCCGACCTGTACCGCCGCATCTCGGTACACCGTTTCATGGCCATCCCTCCCGCCAAGGTCGTCGTGGGCACCCCCATGGAGAAGGTGATGAAGACCTTTGACGACACCGGCGCGTGGAACCTCCCTGTCATCGACGAGAACGGCAAGTATATCGGTTTCGTCTCCAAGAGCAAAATCTTCAACAGTTACCGTCAGGTGCTCAAACACTACACATACGATTAAATACACTAGTTTTTATGAAGAAAGTATACATCTTATTCCTAATGGCCGTCGCACTGCTGTCATTCAAGGCAGGGGCAACAGATGAAACTAGTATCAGTGAACCGATAATCAATGACTCGTTGACGATGATAGTTGAGGAAGCCGACCCGACAATAACTGTTGCCGACACGGTGACCGTCAATACTACGGACACCGTATCAACAGCAGACATTACCGCTCAACTTGGGGAGAGGGCGCCTAGTTGCTTTCTAGTCACTCCAGATTCTTACAGAAAATATCAGGGCCCGGATTTCCATTTCCTCAAGAACACCACCAACCCTGCCGTCAAGCCCTACACCTTCCTGGAGGACCAGACGTGGGTTGGCATCCCGGTGTTTGTGTCCGGTATGATAGCCAAGGGCGAGAAAGAGGCCTTCCGCCAGAACTACAACAATACGAACACCAAGATTCGCCTAGTCAAATACGACTTTCATAGCGAGATTGACAATTACACCCAATTCTCGGGCATTGCGTTGACGGCAGGCCTGAAAATGGCAGGTGTCGAGGGCCGCTCATCCTGGCCACGACTGCTCGCCTCGTCACTCGCTTCCTACGGCGTGATGGCCGCCTTTGTCAACGGCATCAAATACACCGCCAGCGAAATGCGTCCTGATGGCTCGACCCGCAACTCATGGCCCTCGGGGCACACGGCGACAGCCTTTGTCGGAGCGACTATCCTGCACAAGGAATACGGCTTGACGCGCTCGCCGTGGTACTCCATCGGCGGCTATACAGTCGCCACCGCCACCGGTGTGATGCGTGTATTGAACAACCGTCACTGGATCAGTGACGTGCTTTCGGGTGCAGGTATCGGCATCCTCTCGACCGAGTTGGCCTACGGCATCTGCGACCTGCTGTTCAAGGACAAAGGTCTGCTGATGAATGACCTCGCCTACTACCCCGACATGAGAGAGAATCCATCGTTCTTCTCCATTTCGATGGGTATCGGCTTTGGCAACAAGCATTTGACGCTGCCGGGATTCAATTTCGGTCTCCATCTTCCTGATGACATCCCTAATCAAGGTCCCGATACGCAACCGCTCGAGCTCCAATTCCGCTCTGCGACAGCTGTAGGCGTGGAGGGAGCCTATTTCTTCAATCCCTACATCGGTATCGGCGGACGTCTTCGCGTCAAGAGCACGCCTATCAATGGCTGGTCACAATTTGCCAATATCGAGAGAGAGAGTATGGAAGACATCTCCAATGATCCCGTTTACATGGGCGCCATCCAATACTTTGACCTCGAGATTGAAAGTGACCACATCACCGAATTCGCGGCCGATGCCGGCCTATACTTCAGCCTGCCGCTATCCAGCCGTTTTGCCGTCGGCACCAAGTTACTCATTGGCCGCAGCATTATGGACGACATCGACGTGAATTCCAAATTCGTTGGAAACGTGCTTCACTATGATGGAGAAGACAATTTCACGGTAGATAAAGAGCACGTTGCCTACAGTGACTGGGACTACATTGATGTCCATGCCTCCAACTCGATGAAATTCGGTACAGGCCTGTCTCTTACCTGGGCTTATAAGAACGCATTCTCGTGGCGCGTGTTCTGTGATTATGATTATTCCCACAAAACCTATACAGCCACCTATGCCCCGTTCATATACCTGGAAGATTTCTGTCCAGATCTGCGTAATGATTTCATTACTGACTACAACTGGGATCCCGTGCAGTATTTCAAATCCAGCGCAAGCAAGCATCTGCACCAGTGGGTAGTGGGCGGAGCGCTGTGCATCTCGTTTTAACCCATTCGACCAATTCGACTTATTCGACCAATTTGACCAATTAGACTAATTAGACCAATTTGACTTATTCGACCAATTAGACCAACAACAATATGACTAAAGAGGATTTAAAGATCGTTTTTTTCGGGACACCCGACTTTGCCGTCGAGAGCCTGAGCCGTCTCGTTGACGGTGGCTATAACGTCGCCGCCGTGGTCACCATGCCCGACAAGCCCGCAGGACGCGGACGCCAGTTGCAGCAGAGCGACGTGAAGCGCTATGCCGTGGAGCACGACTTGCCCGTGCTGCAACCCGTGAGCCTCAAGGACGAGGCCTTTATCGAGGAGCTGCGCTCGTTCAACGCCCAACTGTTTATCGTCATCGCCTTCAGGATGCTCCCCGAGGCGGTGTGGCAAATGCCGCCGTTGGGCACCTTCAACCTGCACGCCTCGCTGCTGCCGCGCTACCGCGGCGCCGCGCCCATCAACTGGGCCGTGATGAATGGCGACACCGAGACGGGCGTGACCACCTTTTTCCTCAAGCATGAGATTGACACGGGCGACGTGATCCAGCAGCGGTCGTGCCCTATCGGCCGCCAGGAGAATGTGGAGGACATCCACGACCGCCTGATGGTCATGGGTGCCGACATGGTACTCGAGACCGTTGACGCCATCATCGCCGGCACGGTCAAACCCATTCCGCAGGACCAGATGCTCACCGCTGGCCAGCAGCCGACTCCCGCTCCCAAGATCTTCAAGGACACCTGCCGCATCGACTGGAGCCGTCCTGCCGAGGCGCTTTACAACCTCATACGCGGCCTGTCGCCCTACCCTGCCGCCTGGACAACCATCATGGGCGACAATGACCGTGAGGTAACCACCATCAAGGTCTATGCCACGGGCGAACCGCAGCCCTATGGCAACAGCGAGGCGCCCGCTCCCGGCACCATCAAGGCCGACCGCAAACGCCTGAGCGTGGCCTGCGGCGACGGCTGGCTCGAAGTGCTCTCGCTGCAACAGTCGGGAAAGAAGCGCATGGACACCGACGCCTTCCTGCGCGGGTTCGTCATCACGCCCGACATGCACTGCTGACACTTCCCAGCATATCATATTGCCTGATAATTTTAAAATGCCTGTAAAGCCAGTGTTCATCGGCTCTACAGGCATGTCTTATCCTGCAAAATGCCCCTTACGCCTATCAATGGGAGGGCATTGCAAAACTAATGTCTCTTATTGATGATCGCGCTACGCGCGAGAAATCAAAAAAATTATTAGCTGTCCGTGGGAAAATTTGTGACCTATGGGTCATTTTGCAGGATAAGACATGCCTGTAGAGCCGATGAATACTGGCTTTACAGGCATTTCAAAAATTTCAGCCGAAATTCTGCTTTTA
>CACYSG010000062.1 GCA_902776955.1 uncultured Bacteroidales bacterium
GGAGCATCATAGCCATGTTGTTAATATAGGAAATCAGCTGGGTCACGTCGGTAACATTCACGGCGCCGTCCTCGTTGAAGTCGCCACAGGTCGTGCAAACGGTGCTGAGGTCGTCGTTGAGAACAGCGTTGATGAGCAAGGTAACGTCGGTGATGTTCAAAACGCCATCGTGGTTAACGTCGCCCAGAGCATAGCCATGGCCGGCCTCTAACAGCGTAACCTCCTCGATGTTGCTCCACACGCTCTCGGTGTTGTCGATGTAGAGGGCCTTAACCCTGTACAGGAAGGTGCCACCGGCGGTCAGGTCGTTCACCGTGTAGAACTTGTCGGGGGTGATACCCTCGATGAGGCGGTAGTCGACGTTCATCACATCAATGAAGGGAGTTCCACCAGCTGCGGGCTTGGGACATACCTCGAGGGTGTAGCTGGCGACGTTGGCCACGGGGGTCTCGTCGGTCCAGTCAGCGCGGAACGAGGTCTGGCCGATGTAGGACTCGATAGCGGGCAGCATTACAGGCACATTCTTCACCAGGCTGGCCGTACCCGTCAGGTTGACGGTCTTGGGATCGGCACCGCCACCGCTGATGGTAACACTGGCATTGCTGGTTCCAGCAACTGTAGGCTTGTAGGTCACGGTGACAGAGACGCCACTGGCAGCAGCCGAAGCGGAGATGCTGGTGCGGCTGATCGTGTAAATGCCGTTGGCGTTATTCAGTGCCAGCGTCAGGCTACCGTTCAAGTTAGTACCCGTTACGGTGAACGTCTTGGTCACGGTCTGGCCAGTGAAAGCCTCGAAAGACAACGAGGTCGGGTCAACAGTGATTGTGCGTACGGGCTCGGTGGCCGTACCGGTCAGGGCGACGGTCTTGGACTCGGCACCACCGCCGCTAACGGTAACGACGGCGTTGTGGTTACCACCTGCGGTGGGACGATAGGTCACGGTGACGGTCGCACCATTCTGAGCGGCAGTTCTCGTGATCGACGTCTTGTCAACGCTGAAGTAGTTGGCGTCAGCTCCCTCGACGGCGATGTAAACCATCGTACCGCTGGACAGGTTGCTACCATTGATCGTGAAGGTCTGGGTGACACTCTGGCCAGCTACAGTGCTGAAGGTCAAAGCGTCAGGATTAACGTTCAGCGTGGGAACCGCAGCAGCGGTACCCGTCAGGCTGACGGTCTTGGATTCGGCACCAATACTTGCCACGTTGACGGTAGCGTTGTGGGTACCAGCGGCCGAGGGAGTATAGGTTACCGTCACGGTCTTGCCAGCTGCAGCCTCGGCGGGAGTAATCGTCGCGGGAGTCACGCTGAAGCTGTTGCTACCGCTGATGGAAAGCGTTACATTGCTGGTCAAGTCGTTACCGGTCACGGTGAAGGTCTTGGTCACGGATTGGCCAGGGCTGGCGGTAAAGGTCAGCGAAGTGGGGCTAACCGACAGCTCGGGAGTGGGAATCGCATCACCCAGGATGTACTTGATACCTGCCAATGCGTCAATCTTACCATTGGGGCCAAAGTTCTTCTTGGTCGTGTAAGAGTCGTGGATGCCGGTGTTAGCGAGCACGTCGCGGATGGCAGCGGTGTTCAGCGTCTTGCCAGCATACTTGGCAGCCTGCAGGTACAGGGCGATGATACCGGCGGCACAAGGTGTTGCCATCGAGGTACCGTCCATGCTACCCAGCGAGGAGTTTCCGTTCTTGTAAACCAGATACATGCCATAGTCGGCCCAGCCATCGTTCATCGTGTTGGTGTCATAGTGGTTGATACCGGCAACGATAGTAGCACCGGGAGCACAGATGTCAGGCTTGTGAACGCCCGTGGGGCCGCAACCTGCAGCCTGATAGCTCGAGAAATAAGCGATGTCGCGCAGGGTGTAATAGCCAGACAGCGAGTGGTTGACATTGTTGTAGTCACGCACGCTGGTCTTTGAAGCATAAGCACCTACCGAGATCACATCCTCGCTGCAGACCTCATCACTGGCACTGGAGTCATCGGTACCAGCCACAAAGGTGTAGCCGCCGATGGAACCGTTCGTCGGGCCGAAGGCGTTGTAACCGCTCACGTCCCAACCGTCAATGCCGCAGGAACCGCTAGTGGGATAAACGCTGACGGCAAGGGCATATTGGCTGCCGTTATAGCTGGAGGTCTTGGAAACATTATTGAAGTACAGCTGTACATAGTACTTGTTGCTGTAGGAATCGCGCGTGATGGTCACAGACGGAGACCTGCTGAAGTAGGTAGTGATACCGCTCACGCTCGAAGTGGAGCTGGTGATGGCACTTGAGGTCCACTTGATGGTGTTAGAGTTGGTGTCGATTACATGAAGCTTGCAGGCAAGCGCCTTATTGGCCTGGCGGGCATAGAACACATCATAACCCTGATACAGCCTGTTCATGTAGCTCGTGCCATAACCGTTGTAAATATAATACAGGCCCCTCAACACCGTGGTGAAAGGAGAGCTGGACGAGGAGGTGCTGGTACCGCTATATACAGTACCATAGTCACCGCCAGCCTCATTACCCGATGCATACACGATGATGTGGTTGGGGTGGCTTCCGGCATACTGTGCGTAGGTCGAAGCGAGCTCACCAGTGCCATCGTGGGGGCCCATATGGGAACCGAGGCTGATGCTGCACACAGCGGGCTTGTTCTGACTGTCGGCATAGTCAAAGATATACTTGATACCGTTGGCGATGTTGGTGTTGTACAGATATTCGCCGCAACCAACGAGAATCAGGTCTGACTCAGGAGCCATACCACCGTAGGTGACACCGCTCACAGTAATTTCGCTACCGCCAGCGGTGGAGCTGGTGTGGGTACCGTGAGACTCACCGCTATCGTCGGTCGTGGGAGACGACGAAGTGATGTTGTTATAGGTAGTGAACGACGACGAACCCCTGGCCACATAGGCGCGCTTGATACGGTAGTTGCCGTTAGCATCCTGGAACATCTTGTGCTGGAAGTCGATACCATCGTCAATCACACCGACAACGACACCCGAGCCCTTGAAGGCCTGAGGCAGTCCGGCCGTGATCGCATCGCTAGAGAAGTTGATCACGTCGTCGGTGTTGGTATAGTAACGCGCCTGGTTGGTTTTGAGCTTCATCTTGCGCGCAACGTTCACCTCTTGCACATCAGTGACTTCGGCGACACGCTCAATGATGTCAACAGGAATCAGAGCGGTGACAAACTCCTTGAAACGCTCCTGGATGATCACGCCCATCGACTCGATCTTAGACGTGCGGTTGGGATTGATGTGGATAAAGGCGGGCACCACGGTCACGCCATTATAGTCCTCGGGGGCAGCGATGAGGCGCTCGACGGGTTGCGTACGCTTGAGCGGAGCACGCGTCATCATCTTGGGGCCATCAATCTTCATGTCGAGAGAAATCTTGCCGTCGCGCTCAGCAATAAACAGCTGGGTCGTTGCCGACAGCTTCTCATTAATACCTGCAACGGCTCCGATGCTCACCACCAGGGCCATCACACTTAACAAAAGGAATTTCTTCATATTCAATAATGTTTATTGTTAATGTGTATATATAATGTAGTGTTAATGTCGATTTTTTTCAAAAAGAGCGCGGCAAATTTAATACATAAAATCTAAATACGAACAATATATTCAACAAAACTTCCATTTTTTACAGCTATTTCACATTCTTGACTTCTAAATGACATTCTATGGGTTGTGTGACAGCTCCCCTGATTTCTAAAAAAATGTTATCAGGGCTGATTCGGCGAAAAAAACGATTCAAAATGCCCAAAAGAAAACTCATTTAACTAGAGGTAGCATTAACAATTATTAATATCTAACTCTTAAATAACTGCTAAAATTTATTGAATTTATATAACATGGGTAATTTTTAACATAAGTTGACTGATTTTTCATCTGCTTTTATGCTGTTATTCAAAAAAAGCATGTAACTTTGCGCCGTTTTTCGCATGGGAAACACCCGCCGGGGAGAAGGTCTCCCCCTCGGGAGCGTTTAATAATCAGGAAAAACAATTTAACTATTTAATATTGAAATAAATTATGGCAAAAGAAACCGTTAAGCCCGCTACCGGCAAATTAGGTATCATGGTAGTAGGATTGGGTGCCGTGAGCACCACGTTCATGACTGGCGTAATGATGGCCCGCAAGGGACTTGCAAAGCCCGTCGGCAGCATGACGCAGTACGACAAGATTCGCATTGGAAAAGGCGACAAGAAGAAGTATGTACACTATAATGAGATCGTTTCGATGCCCAGCTTGGACGACATCGTGTTCGCAGCATGGGATGTATTCCCCGCTAACGCCTATGAGAGCGCAATGAACGCCGAGGTGCTCAAGGAGAAGGACATCGATCCCGTTAAGGACGAGTTGTTGAAGATCAAGCCCCTGAAGGCTGCTTTTGACAAGAACTACGCAAAGCGCCTCGACGGCGACAACGTGAAGCAGTGCAAGGACCGCTGGGACATGACCGAGCAGGTTCGCGAGGATATCCGCAACTTCAAGAAGGAAACCGGCGTTGACCGCGTTGTTGTCCTCTGGGCAGCTTCGACCGAGATCTACGTTGAGCCCGACATGAAGTATCATGGCACCATCGCCGCCCTGGAGCAGGCAATGAAGGACAACGTGGTTGACAAGGTCGCTCCCTCGATGTGCTATGCCTACGCAGCACTCATGGAGGACTGCCCCTTCATCATGGGCGCTCCCAACACCACCGTCGACATCCCCGCCATGTGGGAACTCTCGGAGAAGACCCGCGTGCCCATCGCCGGCAAGGACTTCAAGACTGGCCAGACCCTCGTTAAGAGCGGTTTCGCTCCCATCATCGGCACCCGCATGCTCGGTCTGAACGGCTGGTTCTCGACCAACATCCTGGGCAACCGCGACGGCCTCGTGCTCGACGAGCCCGCCAACTTCCGCACCAAGGAGGTCAGCAAGCTCTCGACCCAACTTCCGCACCAAGGAGGTCAGCAAGCTCTCGACGCTTGAGTCGATTCTCGTTGCCGAAGATCAGCCCGACCTGTACAGCAACTACTACCACAAGGTACGCATCAACTACTACCCGCCCCGCAACGACAACAAGGAGGGCTGGGACAACATCGACATCTTCGGTTGGATGGGTTATCCCATGCAGATCAAGATCAACTTCCTGTGCCGCGACTCTATCCTCGCTGCCCCGTTGTGCCTTGACCTGTGCTTGCTCATGGACCTCGCTCACCGCGCCGGCCGCTATGGCACTCAGCGCTTCCTGAGCTTCTTCCTGAAGAGCCCGATGCACGACTACACCCAGAACGAGGTGCCCGTTAACCACCTGTTCCAGCAGTATGTCATGCTCAAGAACGCCATCCGCGAGATGGGCGGTTTTGAGGCCGACGAAGAAATCGATTGATAGTCAACTCAACACTTGTCCCCTTTAGGGGGGCTTGATAACAAAGGCGGTTGCATGATGCATCCGCCTTTGTTCGTTCGTTAGGCATTTTTGACAACAATATTTCATAATTTTGCCTGCTATCCTTTGTCAATTTGATTCATTTGCAGTAAATTTGCAGCGTTTTACGCGCCATGGGCAACCACAATGGCGCTTATGATTGTTTTACATACAGCAAATTGAACATAATTTAGCTTATCATGCAACAAATAATTCAAGAAGATTTGGCCGCTAAAGCGGCCGCCGAAGAGAGAAAGAAAAAACGCGCCCGAACTGGTGTGAAATGGGACAGATTGTTCATGGCATGTGCCTATAACTGGTACTGGTTCGTCCTATCGATGATTGTTTGCGCCTGCATCTCTTATCTCTATGCCAAGACGCAATCCCAATTCTACGTTGCCAAGTCTTCAATCCTCATCAGGTCCAAGGACAGTGCCCAGGGCACCCCGTCAATGACGTTCAGCGACCTCGGCCTGAGTACGGTCAACTACATTCCCAACGAGCCGCACAAGCTCAAATCTTCAAGGGTTATGGAGATTGTGGTCAACTCATTGGGCTTGAATGTCCAGTATTACGGCCACATGTTCCTGCGTGACGTGAACATCTATAAGGAGACACCCGTCACCGTGACCCCCCTCAAGGAAGTCACAAGCGGTTTCTCACTTACCATTGTCCCCAAAAGCGAGGAGGAATTTGAGTTCCAGGTCGGCGAGGGACAGTGGAAAAAGGCCCACTTCGGCAACAAGGTCAACACCAATTACGGCCCTGTCGCCATCACCAAGACCGACAAGTTTAACGATAGCTATATCGACTTCAACATCATCGTAAGGATCTCCAATCCCACCACTACGGCAAGGTCGCTTGCCAGTTCGTTGGTTTGCGAGAATGCCGATATGCACAGTGACGTGCTTAACCTAGCCATCCGTGGCGAGAATCCACAGATGTGTGCCGATATCCTCAATGCGCTCGTTGTCGCCTATAACCAGGAAGGTATCAACGACATGAACCAGGTTGCCCGCAGCACCGAGGCGTTTATTGCCGAACGTGTTGCCGACCTGTCAAAGGACTTGAGCGGTGTGGACAACGAGGTGGCAATCCTCACGGCCAATTCGGCCAACTCGGCAATGCTTGGCGATCAATCCAACGCGATGCGCCAATATGGGGAGACCGAGAGTGTCAACCTTGAAATCAATCTGGCATCTCAAATCCGCAACTTCATTGCCAGCATGGGTCCTGGTGAGCTCATCCCCATGAATACGGGAATGAACAACTCTGGTATTGCCACCCAAATTTCAACGTACAATGCCACGATGCAGGATTACCAGAAAATCTCTGCTTCGTCCAGTCCCGAGAACCCAGCGATGAAAGAGCTCACCGCATCACTCGCCATCCAGAAAAAAACCATCCTCGCAAGTTTGGACAACTACATCAGTACCCTGCGTACCAAACAAAACCAGGTTCAGAGGATGCAGAGCGTAGCCCAAAGCAGCATGACTGCCAATCCTGCTCACGAGAAAGCCATCACCGAGGTAACCCGCCAGCAGAAGATTAAGGAGCAGCTCTACCTTTACCTGCTCAACAAGCGTGAGGAGAACGCCCTGCAGATGGCTATCACCGAGCCTAACGCAAAGGTGATGGAGCCCGCCATTCCTAACCCCGCTCCCGTCTCGGCACCTCTGACCCGTATCGTGCTCACTGGTATGATCATCGGTCTGCTGATTCCCGCATTGGTGCTCTACGGTGTATTCTGGTACTTCTCGCTCGACAAGACCATCCACACGCGTCGCGAGATTGAAGAAGTCTGCGACATACCCATCCTGGGTGAGTTGCCGGCCAAGAAAGCGAACATCACCGGCGAGATTGTGGTTAACGAGACCTCGAACGACCGCATGAACGAGGCCTTCAGGATTATGCGAAACAACCTAGACTTCGTTACCGACCAGAACAAGTCCAATGGTGAAGCGACAGTTATCCAGTTCACCTCGACCATGTCTGGTGAAGGTAAGAGTTTCGTTGCCGTGAACCTGGCACTGTCCTACACCTATATTAATAAGCGCGTCATCGTAGTCGACCTTGACCTCCGCAAGGGTAAGTTCTCAGAGTACGTGGGCGTACAGGACGGTAAGGGTGCTTCGGCCTATCTCTCTGGCAAGGAGACCGACTTGCACAAGGTTATTCACCGTGGTCCGCTGCATGAAGGCTTTGACATCATCAGTGTCGGCGCCATTCCTCCCAACCCCACCGCGCTGTTGCTGAGTGATAACATGACCAAGATGATCGAGCAGCTCAAGAAGGAATATGACTTCGTCATCCTCGATACCGTGCCCTATAACCTGATTGCCGATGCCGCGGTTGTTAACCGCCATGTCGACTTGACGATTTACGTCATTCGTGACGGTAGGGTTGAGCAGCAGTACTTGTACGAGCTCGAGCGTCTGGCCGATGAGAAGAAGATCAAGAACCTGACTCTCCTCGTCAACGACATTAAGGTGAGCAAGACCCGCTACAACTACTCCTACGCCTACGGTTACGGTAAGGGCTACGGCTACGGTTATGGCTACGGCTATGGCTACGGTTATGGTGGTAGCAGCGGCGGTTACTACATTGATGATTCTCCCAAGGATCGCGAGAAGCCCATTAATGTTAAATAATTAATGATATCAAGGCACATTCGGGTTTCACAAGAGGTTGTGAAGCCCGAATGTAGCATAAAACAGTATACTCAACATGAAGATTGCGGTTGTAGGAACCGGATATGTCGGTCTGGTCACGGGCACCTGTTTCAGCGAAATGGGCGTCCATGTCACTTGCATCGACATCGACAAGAAGAAAATCGATGCCCTGCGCCAGGGCACCATTCCCATCTATGAGCCTGGCCTTGAAACCCTGGTTCACAAGAACATGAAGTCGGGCAGGCTGCGCTTTTCCACCAGCCTCGAGGAAGTCATCAACGAGGTGAACATCATCTTCAGCGCCGTCGGCACGCCCCCTGATGAGGACGGTAGCGCCGACCTGAAGTATGTTCTCGAGGTAGCCCACACCATCGGCCGTCACATCAACCAATATGTTCTCGTTGTGACCAAGAGCACCGTGCCCGTGGGTACCGCCAGCAAGGTTAAAGCCGTTATTGAGGAAGAATTGCGTCAACGCGGTGTCGAAGTCCCCTTTGACGTGGCCAGCAACCCCGAATTTCTCAAGGAAGGTAACGCCGTCAAGGACTTCATGAGCCCTGACCGCGTTGTTGTCGGCGTCGAGAGTGAGCGCGCCCGCAAACTCATGGCCCGCCTATACAAGCCGTTTATGATTATGAGCGACCGACTCATCTTCACCGATATCCCCTCGGCCGAGATGATCAAATATGCCGCCAACTCGATGCTGGCAACCCGGATCAGCTTCATGAACGATATTGCCAACCTGTGTGAACTCGTCGGTGCCGACGTCAACATGGTGCGCAAGGGTATCGGCAGCGATACACGCATCGGCAAGAAATTCCTCTATGCGGGATGCGGATACGGTGGCTCGTGTTTCCCCAAAGACGTCAAGGCCTTGATCAAGACCGCCGACGAGCACGGCTACTCGATGCGCGTGCTGCAAGCCGTCGAGGAGGTCAATGCCGACCAGAAGTTGGTGCTTTTCCGCAAAATTGTAAACCACTATGGCGGCGACGAGCGCAACCTGCAGGGCAAGACCGTGGCCATCTGGGGGTTGGCCTTCAAACCCGAGACTGACGACATGCGCGAGGCCCCATCGCTGGTATTGATTGACCTGCTGCTTCGCGCCGGAGCGACTGTCAAGGTCTATGACCCGGTGGCCATGCAGGAGTGCAAGCGACGTATCGGCGACGCGGTAACCTATGCCAGCGACATGTATGAAGCGGCCCGTGGAGCCGATGCCCTGATGCTTGTGACCGAGTGGAAAGAGTTCCGCATGCCTCATGTGGAAACGCTGCTCGGCGCGATGAAGGGACGTCTCATCCTCGATGGCCGCAACATCCTCGATGGCGAGGAGTTGCGTCTGGCGGGGTTTGAATACCACTGCATCGGCAAGTAAACCAATTAACCGTAACGATAAACGACAGGGCGGCCAGAACATCATTGTTCCAGCCGCCCTGTTTCTTGATGATGCCCGCAAGGCGGGCACCACTGTATCATGTGAGCGGGAGCGTCACTTCACAACGACCTTGCGCGAAGCGTCATCGGTGGCTACGACATAGATGCCGGTGGGCAGGTCGATCACCACATCGTCACCCGTGGTAAGAACCACCGCATTGCAATTACCGTCCATGTCATACACCTCAATCACCTCACCTGCGGGGCCATCCACGAGAATGCCTCCGGTAACAGGCACAGCATCCCAATGCTGAGCACACTTCTTGGAAGATGACAGCACATAATTAATGAGCATGGTCACGTCGGTGATGTTGATGACGCCATCCTCGTTAAAGTCGGCAGCCTGGGTGTCGAACGGTGAAACAGCATTGCCCAACTGATAACTGATCAGCAGGGTGACATCCGTCACATTGACCTGTCCATCTATGTTCACGTCACCTAACAACACTTCCTGGCCAGTTACCGTTCCCTGCACATCGGCATAAGCGTTGACCAGCGACGTGGATGCCGTGAGGGTGCCATAATACTCTCCGGCAGTTCCGGTGTCGGCAAGACGGATGTAGAACTCCTCGCCTGACGGATCCATCGTCAACGTCTTGGACCAGAACAGGCGGTTCAGGCTAATCACGAAATTGCCGTCAACCGTCAGTGTGATGTTCTCGTCATTGTTATCGGCACTCACCGTTGCACGAACGATGGATGATCCAGCGCCCAGTTCGGCCTCCATTGCGTCGACCGAGGTTATTGTGATGGTAGGCATCGCAACCTTGCTAGCCGTCAGGTTTACGGTGACACTTGCCTCGTTGCTGCCGATGGTCAGCGTGCCCGTGGCATCGCCAGAGGTCGATGAGGTGTAAGTTACCGTCACCGTCGTGCCGGCATTGGCGTTGGCTGCCAAGATGATGTTCGGCGCAACACTGAAGCCGGTTCCGGTAACGCTGACGTTCAGATTCCTGCTCAGGTCAGTACCCTTCACCGTGATGGTCTTGCTCACCGAAGTGCCCGTGGCGTCAATCGTGCCCACATCGACCGTTGAGCCGTTTACCGGGGCGGTGATCTGCGGATTGGGCACGGGAGCGCTGTTGCTCGTGATGGCGATGTCGTCGATGTTGAGACGCGCGCCGGCAGTCTGAGCGATCTTGAAGCGCACATTGCCCGTCACATTCAGGTTAAAGATGAACTGCTGCCAGGTCAACGAGGGCGAACAGGTTCCTACGGCAGTCCAGGTGCTACCGCCGTTGGTGCTGTAGAGCACCTGCAGGGTGGGATTGGCCTCACTGCTGCTCCACTTGGCGGCATAGAACGAAATCTTGCTGGCACCGTCGGCAAAGTCCTCGGCCATCTCGATATAGGAATTGTTATTCTTGCCATATCGGCAGCTCATCTGGCCATTGCTGTGCTCGTCGCCGGCGTAGAGACCCACGTTGCTGACATTCCAGTCGAACGCATGTCCATGAATCGATGTCGCACTGTAATTGCCGTTGGCCGTACAGCCTTCCCAGGTCTCGATGACCTCGGTTTCGCCGCTGCTGCCGCCGGGGTTGTAGTTCGCTGTCAGGGTAACGCTACTGGACACTTCCGAGCTGTTGATGGTCAATCGGCCCGTGGCATTGGTTGCGGTGCCGTTATAGGTCACAGTGATTGTTGTGCCGCTGTTGACGGCAGCAGCAGTCAGCGTTGAAGGAGAAACCGAGAAGCCGGTTCCCGTGACAGCCACGGTCACCGATTGGGTCAGATACACACCCTGGACCGTAATCGACTTGCTCACGCCATTGCCCGTGTTGGTGCCCACGTTGATGGTAGAGCCGTTGGTGGGCGAGGAAATAACCGGATCGGTCGATGCGCTGCCCGTCCATGCGGTGCCAGCCCTATTGCCCCAGAGGAACTCAGCCAACTCGGGGTGGTCGATAAACGGGTTGCGGTTATGCTGGATGCCGTAAACCGCCTCATTACGGTTTGACTCCAGCGTGCTCACGGGGTCGTTGCGGTGCCATTCCAGCAGCTGGCTGATGGCCCACGGCGTCAGGTGCTTGTAACTGCTGCTCGTGAACACGGCATTGCCGTAATCCTGAGTCCATGAACCCACCTGATGCATGTAACGAACCACCATATAGAAATAGGAACGTGCGAAGTCGCCCTTGTACTCGTCGGCTACCTCAAACACGGTACCCGAATAGCCACTGTGGGTGCAGCTACCCAGTTTGCCGGTTCCTCGTGCCGAACCGTTGGCACAGTCACCGAAGGGATAGTTTCCTCGCTCGGCATTCACCCAACCGTCAACAGGATAGATGTGGAACAGGTCGGAGTACATCGTGTCAGAATCCGCTTTTCCTCCACCCCACCAGCTGTTAGGTACCGAGTGCTCACGGTTATAGCAGTCACCGATGCTGTTGTAGGTACCGCATTGGTCGGTCTGATAGGTGTACTGCACGTCGGTATAACGGTCGATGATAATGTTGTTGTTGCAGTCTGTCGTCTGGAACTTCGGGAACAAGTTCCTGTAATAGATTTCATAATGGTTATTAATCTTCTGGTGCAACGACAGCATCAATTCCCGATCGCTTTTACCCAAAGCGGTGTTGTAGTAGCCACTGGGAATTGCCGCCATTGCCTGCTGGCCTATCAAGGCCATGGACATCAGCATGAGGTTAAGTAGAATCTTCTTCATATCTTTTTCTTTAATTAAATGGTTTGATTTTCAGCGCAAAGGTACAAAAAAAACAGCCAACAGCCCGTTAACTGTGAATAAGTTTTCCACCACTCCATCCAGTCATCCCACCAATGCCGCCATTCGCTCAGCCATCGCCCTGGAAAATCCAAAATTTTATGCAATCGTTTTCACAATAAAATAATTAATTTTTTATAAGCATATTTCGGCTATTTATTGGTTATTCGTTTCATTTGTGCTAATTTTTAATCTTTTTAATTAAATTATTATGAAAAAAACCACCATTACCATCAAGTGTATCATGGTGCTGTTGCTTGCTCTAGCGGCAAGCCAGCAGGCGTGGGCGGCGTTTATCGGCCCCCGCAACGACTTCCGTGACGAGAGTATCTATTTTGTGATGACAACGCGTTTCTATGACGGCGACCCGAGCAATAACGCACAGTGCTGGGACGGAGCGAGCGCCAACCATGGCGACCCGTGCTGGCGAGGCGACTTCAAGGGCCTGATTGAGAAATTGGACTACATCAAGGCATTAGGATTCACCGCTGTGTGGGTCACGCCGATTGTGGAGAATGCGTCAGGTCTGGACTACCACGGGTATCATGCGAGCAACTTCAGCCGCGTTGATCACCGCTACGAGAGCGGCGACACAACATTCCAGACGCTGATCGACGAGGCTCACGCCCGAGGAATGAAAATCATCCTGGACATCGTGCTGAACCACACGGGCAACTTCGGCGAGGAACACCTGTGCAAACTGTTCACCCGCAATCGTGAGGCCAACCAGTTCAAATTGAACGAGTGCATGCTGCCCTACACGACCGATTCGGTGGGCGGCAAACTGCCGACCAATTACCTGAATCTGCCGGCAGGCCAGCAGTATGACGCACGCTTGAAGCAGATGAAGAATACCGACAACCAGAACCACGACTCGCACAACTACTGGCACCACTTCGGCCAGTTCAACTGGGACGACAACACGCGCTGGTGGGCACAGATTGCGGGAGACTGCGTTGACCTGAACACCGAGAATCCCGCCGTGGCCGAATATCTGATCAATTGCTACGGCACGTTCATCCAGATGGGTGTTGACGGTTTCCGCATCGATACCGGCGGACATATTGCCCGACTGACATTCAACAAGATCTACATTCCTGCCTTTAAGGCTCTGGGCGAGCAGTACCGCCACAAGCGCCTGAACGGGGCGGACTTCTTCATGTACACCGAGGTGTGCGCCCGCTACCAGGGCAGCGTGACCTACCGCAACCAGCCTGTACTGTCACCCTATTTCTACACCTGGGCCGAGAACAAGAACTACAGCTGGAACAACGATGCGAGCTATTGGGACAATATTGCCATCTATGAGAGCACCGACCTGAGCTCTCTGGCCAACATCGGCTCCTGCCAGCAGCTGTATGCCGACAATCACACCGAGACGAGCAGCGCGATGCCCACATCGAGCAACGCCGTGCTCAACGGCAATACCTACCACACGCCCGACGTGAGCCGCGCATCGGGCTTGAACGTGATCGACTTCCCCGTGCACTACTCGTTCCATAACATCTCCAGCGTGTGGAACCTGGCCATCAACGGCGACAAATACTATAACGACGCGACCTATAACGTGGTGTATGTCGATAGCCATGACTACTGCCCGGGCCCGAACGATAACATCCGCTTCAACGAGGGCACCGCACAATGGGCCGAGAACCTGACGTTCATGTTCACCTTCCGCGGTATCCCTTGCCTGTACTATGGCAGCGAGGTGGAGTTCAAGGCAGGCAAGACCATCGATCCGGGCGGCAACGGTTCGCTCAGGGACAGCGGCCGTGCCTATTACGGCGGTTACATCAAGGGTAACGTGACGACCAGCGACTTTGGCGTTGCTAGTGGTGCTACGGGCAACCTGGCCGCCACACTGAGCAAGCCTCTTGTAAAGCACCTGCAGCGACTGAACCGCATTCGTCAGGCCGTGCCGGCCCTGCGCAAGGGACAGTACAGCACGAGCGGCTGCTCGTCATCGGGCGGTTACGCGTTCAAGCGCCGTTACACCGACGGCACGACCGACAGTTACGCCCTGGTGACCATCAACGGCCCCGCAACATTCACGGAAGTGCTCAACGGAACCTACACCGACTGTGTGACGGGTGACGTGAAGACCGTGACCAACGGAACGTTGACGACGACCAGCTGCAGCGGCAAGGGAAACATGAGGGTGTATGTGCTCTCGACCAGCCTGACTCCCGCCCCCGGCAAGATTGGCGCGGACGGCCCGTACCTGTACACCAGTTCGGCCAATGCCGGATCGGTATTGAACTATGACGGTACCCAGGAGGAACTGTCGATCAACGATGGCGAGGGCAACGGCACATCGCCGGTGACCCCGACCCTTGACGTGTATGAGCCGAGCTGCGAGGAGGACGACATGAGCGTGTTCCTCGAGACATCGACGAGCGTGAGCAGCGTGACGACATGGGTATGGAACAGCAGCAGCAACTTCACTGGCGGCAACTGGCCCGGCGAAGCCATGACGCTGATGGGAACGACCAGCAACGGCAACCGCAAAATCTGGAAATGGGTTTACGGCGGCACGCTCACCAGCGACCCGACGGGCATCATCTTTGTCACCGACGGCCAGCAGACCCAAGACCTCACCTTCCGCAACCACGGCTACTACATCGACGGCACTTGGCACCACACCGTGACCAACTACACCTCTCCCGCCCCCACCCTGTCGATTGACAAGGCTAGCGGCCAGTATCAGGGCAGCGTGGCTGTCACCATTACCGCCAGCCAGAGCGACGCGGTGATTGTCTATACCACCGACGGCACCACGCCGACGGCCAACAGCCGCAAGGCAATAGGCCACGTGACGCTCACGTTCACCGACAACACCGTGCTCACGGCAGGTGTGCTGTATGAGGGCAAGGTGCGCAACGTGGTGCAGCGTGAATACATTTTCCACGGTTTCGTCCCCTACACCGCCACGGTATATATCAAGGACCCGACCACGTCGCCCAACAACTGGAGCAGCGTGTGGGTATATGCCTGGGACGACGCCGGTGTTATCAGTGACACCTGGCCCGGACAGCAGATTACCGCCACAAAGGTCGTGAAGGGAGACCGATTCTACTACCGCACCTTCAACGTGACCAGCGAGGACTATGTCTTCAACGTCGTGCTCAGCCAGGGTGACAACCAGCACCAGAGTGTTGACGTGACCGGCATCC
This sequence comes from uncultured Bacteroidales bacterium, assembly GCA_902776955.1. Taxonomy (GTDB): domain Bacteria; phylum Bacteroidota; class Bacteroidia; order Bacteroidales; family Muribaculaceae; genus Sodaliphilus. Next base: position 15,422 of record CACYSG010000062.1, read on the forward strand.
ACAAGGACATCTATCTGCAGATCACCTCGACGACCAACAAATATACCGTTGCTGACATCACCGACCAGTACAGCCGGCTCCCCGGTGACGTGAACAACGACGGCGAGGTAAACGTCAGCGACGTGACCGCACTGATCAGCATCATTCTCGCCAGTGACCAGCATGAGGTGGTGGATGGCACCGACGTCAATGAGGACGGCGAAATGAACATCAGCGACGTCACAGCACTGATTAGCATCATTCTGGCCCTGTAAAATCCTTATAAAAATAGAAAAAACAGCGCATTTAGTTTTTTTTAACATAATTCATGCGTTCCAAAATGAGAATTGGCAGTAATTTTGCAACGCATTTTTTGGGTAATAATTTTTTTCATAAGGTAAAGATTTAAGAGATTGAGAAGACTCGTCGTGATGGCGAGTCTTTTCAATTTTATCAGGGTAACGGGGTTTTCGGGCTCAGCGGATAAAAGGTGGGGCCGTTTCGTTCGCGTGTACACGCCCTTGCCCCACGCTAAGGCGCCAAGGCGCTAAGATTATTAAAACAACTAAAAAATGAAATCAGCGTAATTTGTTGTTTGAGTTGATTATTAAACCGAGGGGGAGGTGCTCTCAAGTGGGAACGTCACAGGAAAGCGGATGCCTCCTTTAAACTTTAAACTCTAAACTCTAAACTGCGAGCGCCAGCGAGCATCGGGGGAGGTGCATCATTGGGACGGGTCTTTGTGATGGCGTCGCTTCGCTTTGGCCATCAAAAGAACGCGTCCCAGCTGATAGCACCCGTGCTCTCAAGTGAAACAGTTGTTTTTTATTACCACTCTGCGTATCGGGTGAGCCGTTTTTCACAGTGTTGATTTTGGGGAATGGGAAAAAAGATGTAATTTCGCACCGTTTTTCAAGAATCGACAAATCAGACACAAACAATGAAGAAGATATTTTTAATGATTCTCGCCGTCGCAGCCTTGACGGCTTGTAACAGCAACCAATTCCACATTGACGGCACCATCGAGGGTTCCGGTGACACCACGACGCTCGTGCTGGAGCAGTCGAGCAATGGTGAGTGGTTCATTATCGACAGTGTGAAGGTGGACAAGAACGGCAAGTACAGCATCAGTGCCGAGGCACCCGAGGTTCCGAGCATCTACCAGCTGCGCCTGGGAGGCCAGACCATCTGCTTCCCCATCGATAGCCTGGATCACCTGACGATTAATGCCAAGTTGCCCAACTTCGCATCAGACTATACCATTACCGGCAGCGAGCACGCCAAGCAGGTGATGGACATCGACAAGGGAGCGATGCAATTTGTCGGCGGCAAGGGAACCGAGGCCGAGCGCCAGGCCTGGAAAGACCAGCTGGCACGCCAGATTGCCGCAGACCCCGGCAGCATCGTGGCCTACTACACCATCAACAAGTATATCGACGGGCAGCCGCTGTTTGACCCGATGAACGACAATGACCTGCGCTTCATCGGTGCTGTGGCCAACGCCTTCAACTCGTTCCGTCCCGACGATCCCCGTACCGAGTACCTGAAGAACGTGCTGCTCAGCGGTCAACGCCGCCGTCGCGCGTCCCAGGCAACGACCGACACGGTATATGCCGAGGTGGCTTCCATCATCGACATCAAGTTGCAGGACTACAACGGCAAGGATTATTCGCTGGTTGACATTGCGGCAAAGAACCGCGTGGTGCTGCTGAACTTCACCGCTTATGCCACTGAATTCTCCCCCCAACTGAACAAACTGCTCAACGACATTTACCTGAAGTACCGCAGCCAGGGCCTTACCATCTACCAGGTGAGTCTCGACCAAGACAATGTGGCCTGGCGTGAGGCCGCCAAGAACCTGCCGTGGATAACGGTTTACGATCCGATGAGCGTGAACTCTAAAAACGTGGGTACCTATAACGTGAACGGCATCCCCACGACGTTCATCATCCGCAACGGTGAAATTGTCGAGCGAATCGAGGACGCCACACTGCTCAAGGCAGCGGTAGCCAAGTTTATTTAGTAGAGAAAAAGGGGGATCCCTTCAAGAAATCACAAGAGAGATTTCCAGAAATCCAGATAACGCTGTGCCACGATTGGTGCAGCGTTATGTTTTTCGACAAAAATGCGGCTGGCACGAGCCATCTGAGGCAACTGGTCACGGTTCTCAACGAGCCATGAGAGTTTGTGGTCAATGTCGCCCTCGACGAGGGGAGAAACGTTAACGATAGGCTTGTTGGCCGTCTCACCGATCAGGTCGTAGTACTCGGGCTCGGCACCCGATACGGCAACCAGTCCCTGCGCCATGGCAATGAGCGCGTTGGTGGCAGGAGTATAACTGTATAACTGGTCGAGGATGACGTGAGAGTCACGCATGCGGCGGGTATATTCGTCATAAGGCAGGTTCTCGACCACATCAATCTCGGTAATCCCCGGGTAACGGTCATGGACGCGCTTCATGGCGGCGAGCAGCCGGTCGGTACCCTTGATGACATGGCGGTCGCGTTGAATGCCGATAAACATGCGCAGCTTGGCCGGCGCCTCGTTCAGGGGTCGGAATTCCAGCGAACGGGTGTCGATGGGCAGTCCGGCATAGACGACACGGTCGCCCAGCACGGGCTTGTAGGCCGCATAATACTCATAGAGGCATGCCACGGCGCCATCAATACCCCCGAGGATGTGGTCGCTGTGCTCCCGCATGAAAGGCTCCTTCCAGTTGTCCTGGCACTGGGCGATATATTCACCCGAGCCCACATAGGGCGACGGCTCATCACCGAGCATGTAGTCACTGTAGCGGAAGGTGTGTCCGTCATGACAGGCATCGTAATAGACCATGTCGGTCGCGAGGGCCGACAGGACGATGCGACGATTGTTGGCCTTGAGGAAGTCAAATACCCGAGCTATGCGATGGGGCTTGAGCCTGAGGAAAATCGGGGAAGCGATCTCGACGATGTCATATCCCGTCATCTGCGGCAATGCCTGCTTGATGTCCCACAGGTAACGCAGCGAACCCATGAACCCGGGTTTACGCTTGAGGTTGATGTCACGACCGGTGTTCATCCAGCGCGAACCGTCGGATGCCACCGTTGCCTCGTGCCCCATGAGCCTCAACTCATGAGCCAGGCAGTTATGCATATTGCTTGCGTCTCCAGCAAATAGTATTCTCATTGCGGGTGCAAAATTAGAGCAAGTCGGACACAAAAGCAAATCTTTAATTTGTTTTTGTAGGGTCGTCACCTATTTATCTACAGGCCACGGCAACCCCTCAGGGGAATAAGCCTCTTACCAAGACGGCAAGGCCTTAAGATATTATTATACAACAAGATGTACCCTGAAAATCAGCAATCATCCTGTAGATTTAAAGAGATGATTAAGAATATTTCCTGCTACATTAAATCACTGTAAGACAAAAACTTAGCGCCATAGGACCATCGTGTGGGATTTTACGGCAGATTGCCAGATGAATGCTCACAATGCGGGACTATTTTTTGTGAATTTCAAAAAAAGCAGTACCTTTACCCCCGACAATCACTTCATCGAAAAATCGATATGGAGGTTACTATCATCATACCCGTCTATAACCGTGCCAGTGTCGTGGGGACGACGCTAGACAGCGTTGTCGCGCAGACTCATCGGCCGCTGCAGTTAGTGCTGGTGGATAATTACAGCAGTGACGACACGCTGAAGGTGCTTGAACAATTCAAGCAGGAGCATGACAGCGAGGATTTCAAGGTCGTTGTCGAGCGCGAGGCGCACCACACCGCGGGAGCCGCCCGCAACCGCGGCTTCGAGCATGCGACAGGCGAGTGGGTGATGTTCTTTGACAGCGACGACCTGATGGAAGAGGGACTGGTAGCCGCCTATGTGAATGTCATTAGCGCCGCTCAAGAGAAGGGCCGGCAACTCGACTTGATCAGTGCACCGTCCACTCTCGTCTTCCCCGACGGCTCACAGCGCAACGCCCCGTTCCACAAGAACGACCTGTTTGCCCAGCACATCCTGCACGGCCAACTCGCTACCCAGCGCTATATCGTCAGGCGCGAATTCTTTGCCTCGACCGATGGTTGGAACATTAACCTGCCCGGATGGAACGACTGGGAGGTGGGGCTACGGTTGCTGTTGGCCAAACCGCGCGTGGCGTTTCTCAAGGGCCACTCACACATCATCATCAACCATAACGGCGCCGATTCCATCACCGGCACCGAGTTCCACACCCGCAAGGGACGATGGGAGCACGTCATCGACATCATGATCAATGAGGTGAGATGCTCCACGCTCAAGGCCGCCCACAAGATACGCTTCGAGCGACTGCTGGAATACCGGCGCATGGTGCTGGCTGCGCAATATGAGCGCGAGGGCCACCCCGAATCGGCCAAGCCCTTGTGCCAGGAGGCCGTCCAAGCCCTGAAAGACACCTATCACGACTCGCGCTGCTGGCGCTGGTGGGTCAAGCCGGTGACGCGCCTTCTGTTTGAGCGCATCGCCTCGGGCAAGCGTGGCTCGGCCCGCATCGCCCGTCTGCTCTACTGATTTCCAAATACTGCTTGTTGCCGCCACTATGACTTTGCAACCCGGTTGCAAAGGATTGTGTGTACCTTTGCCCGTGAAAAATCAACAATCAGACAAAGGAGGTACTGATATGGCACACCATCACGAACACGAGGAAGCACATTGCAGCGAGCACGGTTGCGGCTGCGAGGGTTGCGGTCACGAACATACCGAGGAAGAAATGAGCTGGTGGAAACCCGCCCTGTCGCTGGCGATGCTGGTAGCAGGCATCATCCTGAATGCGACTGGCGTGCAGTGGTTTCAGCAGCAATGGGTACAACTGGCATGGTATGCCGCGGCATGGCTTCCGACCGGCCTGGGGGTATTGCTCGAGGCTATCGAGGAGATAAGAGAGGGAGAGCCCTTCAGTGAATTTCTGCTCATGTCGGTCGCCAGCATCGGCGCATTTGCCATCGGCGAATATCCCGAGGCTGTTGCCGTGATGACGCTCTATTGCATCGGCGAGGCGCTGCAGGACCATGCCGTGAGCCGCGCCCGCGGCAACATCAAGTCGCTGATTGCCTTCCGTCCCGACCACGCCGTCATCATCGACGGCGAAGGACGCAGGACCGTGGAGCCGTCGAGTGTCAACGTGGGCGATATCGTCGAAGTCAAGCCCGGGGAGCGTGTTCCCATCGACGGCCAGCTGACGGGGGAGGCCGCAGCGTTTGACACGGCGGCACTGACGGGCGAGAGCCTGGCGCGCATCATCGAGAGCGGCGACGAGGTGCTTGCCGGCATGATTGCCACCGATAGCGTCGTCAGGATAAAGGCCATTCGTCCCGCGAGCGAGAGCGCCGTGTCACGCATCCTCAGGCTCGTTGAAGAAGCCACCGAGCGAAAGTCGCCCGCCGAACTGTTCATCCGCCGTTTCGCGCGCATCTACACGCCTGTGGTCGTCGGCCTCGCCCTGCTGGTCGTCGCTCTGCCATGGCTCTACTCGATGGTGAACACCACATTTGATTACACCTTCTCACAATGGCTGTACCGTGCCCTCATTTTCCTGGTCATCTCATGTCCTTGCGCACTGGTAATCAGCATCCCGTTGAGTTATTTCGCCGGTATCGGCGCCGCATCACGCCGCGGCATTCTGTTCAAGGGCAGCAATTACCTGGACACGATGGCACAGCTAACGACGGTCGTGTTTGACAAGACCGGCACGCTGACCACCGGCCGATTTGCCGTGAGCCGTATCGACGGGCTGACCGACGACCAGGTCGCTACCGTGTCCGCCATTGAGCGCGACAGTCCCCACCCCATCGCTCAAGCCATCACCAGCTATTGCAAGGCCTCACAGGTCGAGGTGAAAGAGCAGAAGAATATAGCCGGCTACGGCTTGTCGGCCGTTGTCAACGGCGAGAGATGGCTCGTGGGCACCACACGCCTGCTGGATAGCGAGAATGTCAATTATCCTGCCGACCTGAAGAGCGTGGAGGGTACCCTGGTCGCCGCAGCCGCCGGTGGCCGCTATCTGGGCTATATCTTATTGAGTGACCTTCCCAAGCAGGATGCCGCCAGTGCCGTGTCATCACTGCATCGCCAGGGTATCGACACGGTGATGCTGTCGGGAGACCGGCAGGCGCTCGTCAACCAGGTTGCCGCCCAACTGGGCATCACTACAAGCCACGGTGACCTGCTGCCACAAGACAAGGTGGAGCTCGTCGGCCGCCTCATGGGCAAGGACAAGACGGTCGCCTTTGTCGGCGACGGCATCAACGACGCGCCCGTGCTCGCGATGAGCGACGTGGGCATCGCGATGGGCGGCTTGGGCAGCGACATGGCCATCGAGACCGCCGACGTGGTCATCCAGACCGATCAGCCGTCACGCGTGGCCGACGCGGTCACCGTGAGCCGCCGCACGCAGCGCATCGTCAAGCAGAACATCGCCTTTGCCATCGGCGTGAAAGTGCTCGTCATGGTACTGGGTGTGATAGGATATGCCAACATGTGGGGAGCGGTATTCGCCGACGTGGGCGTCGCCCTGCTGTGCGTCCTCAACGCCCTGCGCCTGATGAGAGTTCCCGACAAGACGAGAAGCACGCTATCCTAAATATAGTGTCCCGTGAGAATCTATTAATTGTTATAATTCATTGATTGATAATTGATATCAACCCATCTTGGGGCCTGCTTTAGGGCCGCTCTCGCCCAACGGGCGAGCCTCTGCGTAATGCTAGCAATCGAGCGGAGCGAGAGAGCAAGCATCACCACGGGTAAGGACATGCGTAACAATGTCGCTGAAGGCGACCCCCTTGATGGTTATGGTATTGGGGTCGCCTCCGGCGACGATATGGACACATTGCGCCACCGGGGGTGCCTGCCACTTCACTCGCTTCGCTCGTTTCATGAGCAGGTACCCCCGGTTACTCAGATGACACCCTCCGGGTGTTTCGCCCAAATAAACAAATGTCCCAGCCTGATTCATCTTGAACTATGTTTACCGGACAATGATAACAAATGCCGGCACCCCGTTACAGGATGCCGGCAAGTTGTTAACCGGACGTTATTTCCGAATTTGTTGTCTCTCGGGGATTACTCCTCGGTCTTGGGAGCCTCGTCCTTGTTCTCGCTCTTCTCGAGCTGAGCCTTCAGGGCGGCCAGGTCGGTCACGTCGCCCAGCGTGGTCTTCTCGACCTGGGGAACGGCGGGAGCGGCCTCGGCAGCGGGCTTGCTGGCGGCAGCCTGACGGCGAGCCTTGCGAGCCTCGTTGCGCTGCTCATCCTCAAAGATGCGGCTGTGCGACAGGATGATGTGCTTGGCATCCTTGTTGAAGTCGATCACCTTGAACATCAAGGTCTCGCCCTGCTTGGCGGTGGTGCCATCCTCCTTGGTGAGGTGCTTGGGAGTAGCAAAGCCCTCAACGCCGTAGGGATCCAGACGGATCTGGCCACCACGCTCGGTGAGCTCGCTGATAGTACCCTCGTGCACGCTGCCCTTGGTGAAGATGGTCTCGTAGGTCTCCCAGGGGTTCTCCTCGAGCTGCTTGTGGCCGAGGCTCAGGCGACGGTTCTCCTTGTCGATGTCGAGAACGACAACGTCGATGGGAGCCTCCACCTTGGTGAACTCGCTCGGGTGCTTGATCTTCTTGGTCCATGACAGGTCGCTGATGTGGATCAGGCCCTCAACGCCCTCTTCCATCTCAACGAAGATACCGAAGTTGGTGAAGTTGCGCACCTTAGCGGTGTGCTTGCTGCCAACGGGATACTTCTCCTCGATGGTGTCCCAAGGATCGTTGGTGAGCTGCTTAACGCCAAGCGACATCTTGCGGTCATCGCGGTCCAGAGCCAGGATAACGGCCTCTACCTCGTCGCCCACCTTCATGAAGTCCTGGGCGGGACGCAGGCGCTGTGACCAGCTCATTTCGCTCACGTGAATCAGGCCCTCGACGCCGGGAGCCACCTCAACGAATGCACCGTAGTCGTACATAACGACAACTTTGCCCTTGATGTGGTCACCCACCTTGAGGTCGGGATCCAGAGCATCCCAGGGATGCGGCTGGAGCTGCTTCAGACCCAGGGCGATGCGGTTCTTCTCCTCATTGAAGTCGAGGATAACGACGTTCAGCTTCTGCTCGGGTTGAACGATGTCGGCGGGGTTGTTTACGCGGCCCCACGACAGGTCGGTGATGTGAATCAGACCGTCCACGCCACCCAGGTCGATGAACACACCGTAGTTGGTGATGTTCTTAACGGTACCCTCGAGTACCTGACCCTTCTCGAGCTTGGACATGATCTCTTTCTTCTGCTGTTCGAGCTCGGCCTCGATAAGAGCCTTGTGCGAAACAACAACATTGCGGAAGTCCTGGTTGATCTTCACGATCTTGAACTCCATGGTCTTGTCAACGTAATCATCGTAGTTGCGGATGGGTCGAACGTCAATCTGCGAACCGGGCAGGAAGGCCTCGATGCCGAATACATCGACAATCATGCCACCCTTGGTGCGAGCCTTGATGTAACCCTTGATGATTTCGTCTTTCTCAAGCGCTTCGTTAACGCGATCCCAGCTCTTGGCCTGACGTGCCTTGCGGTGTGACAGTACCAGCTGACCCTTCTTGTCCTCGCGGTTCTCGACATACACCTCAACGGTGTCGCCCACCTTCAGCTCGGGGTTGTAACGGAATTCGCTAACGGGAATGATGCCGTCCGACTTGGCACCGATGTTAACCACTACCTCGCGCTTGTTAATCGAGATAACAGTACCTTCGGTTACTTCGTTCTCCTGGAACTTGTTCAAGGAGTTGTCGTAGGTTTTTTCCAGTTCCTCAAAAGATTTGTCTCTTTTGGTCTCGCCTTTCTCATAGGCGTCCCAATCGAAATCGGCGATTGGAGAATTTTTTAATTCTTCGCTCATTTAAAAAGTTAATAATAAGTTAGTTAAACAGCCTTTTCGGACACGTTCCCGAAAAGCGCGACTGCAAAGGTACAATTTAAAAACAACTTGAACAACTATAACAACAATAACAACTTTTTTATTGGAGAGTACGGGTGCTATCAGCTGGGACGTGTTCTTTTGATGGCCAAAGCGAAGCGACGCCATCAACAAGACCCGTCCCAATGATGCACCAGGCTCGCTGCCGTCACCTTAACGCCCAAAAAAAGCCCGGGGACTTCCTGGTGAAGCCCCTGGGCGAAAATTATTAACTTTTAAACGCTATACTATGAAACTTATAGCCTCTTTAAGGGTTACTTGATGACCTTGGTGGCGGTGCGGGTGCCGTCGGTAAAGGTGGTCACCTGGATGGTCAAGCCGCTGGGCTGTGCCATCTCCTGGCCTGTCTCTGACGAACCCACGGTATTCTGCAGGGTGATTTTGTCACCGTCGATGACATAGACAGCCTCGGTAACCTCCTCATCAGCGGCAAATGCGATGGTAGGCTGGCCGTCGACCTAGGTGAGCATGGTCTCGCCCATGCACAACTCCACGCCTGCTCCGTAGTAGTCATCCCAGTAGATCAACTGCCCCAGAGGCCTCGTGGCAGTCATGAAATCACATTTTCGCAAGACTGGAGATAAAACAGATGAGTCTTTTTGTGCAGTTAGAAAAAATGTTACCTTTGCACCGTCAAAACCTACACTATCATGACGAAGAAAGAATTAAGACAACAGATGAAGCAATTAAAGGCGATGACGCCTGTGGCAGTCAGGAACGTTGAGGCACAAATGGTGTTCAACACCATTCGCACGATGCCGGTTTGGCAGCAGGCCCAACACATCCTGTGCTACTGGTCACTGCCCGACGAACTGCCCACTCACGAGAGCGTAAACCAGTGGCTCGATGCCGGCAAGAACATCTACCTGCCGCGCGTCAACGGCGACGACCTGGAGATTGTTCCCTATCACGGCGCCCAGAGCCTCGACGACAATAACAAGTTCCACATCGGTGAGCCTGTGGGCGAGGCGGTGGATGCCTCCTGCCTGGAACTCATCATCGTGCCTGCCGTGGCACTCGACGCCCAGCGCAACCGCCTGGGACGCGGCAAGGGCTTCTACGACAGGCTGTTGAGCAGCACATCTTGCCCCACCATCGGCGTGGTGTGCGACTTCCAGCTGGTGGAAGAAGTGCCCGTCGAGCCTCACGACCGCCCGCTGGACTGTGTGGTCACGAGCGACGGCATGTACTGTGACGAGGAAAAGAAAAGCCTTTTCAACTAATAATCAAGGACATTAAGGACCTTAAAGTCCCTAAAGACATTAAAGACATTAAAGACATTAAGGACCTTAAAGACTTTAATGGCCCTTTTAACAATGACAGGAGCATCCATGAGCTGGAGACGCGCGATATTTTTTATCCTGGCGGCCATGACGGCGGTGATGGGCATGGCTGCCGTAGAGGAGCAGTTGCCGGTTGATCCCGACCTCAAGGTTGGGCAACTCGACAACGGCATGACCTACTACATCCGCCACAACGAACAGCCCAGGGGCCGCGCCGAGTTCTGGCTCGTGCAAAACACCGGTTCGCTGGTCGAGGAAGATGACGAGCGCGGACTGGCGCACTTCATCGAGCACATCGCCTTCCAGGGCACGCGCAATTTCCCCGGCATCGACATGGTGGACATCCTGCAGAACAACGGCGTTTCCTACGGCCGCGACATCAACGCGTCGACGGGATTTGACGACACGCGGTTCCAGATATCCAACGTCCCCACCGAGCGGGCCGCCCTGCTCGACACCGTCCTGCTGATGCTCAAAGACCTGTCCTGCGAACTCAACTTTGACGACCGCGCCATCGACGAGGAACGAGGCGTGATTCAAGAGGAGTGGCGCATGCATGCCGACCAGATGTTGCGCCTGTACGAGAACACGCTGCCCATCCTGCTGTCGGGGAGCCGATATGCCTACCGCATTCCCATCGGTGACATGACAGTCGTGCGCAATGTCACGCGCGGACAACTCATCAGCTTTTACCACCGGTGGTACTGTCCTCATCGTCAGGCGCTGGTCATCGTGGGTGACTTTGACGCCAAGCGCATGGAGAAGATGGTGAAACGCACCTTTTCCACCCTGCCGCGCCGCGACAATGCCGACCCCGAAGCCACACTAGGCCATGTGCCCGACCATAACGGCGTGACCTACGCCTTGAGCACCGACCCTGAAGCGTCAAACACGATGGTCCACCTGATGTTTGAGCACAGCCAGGTGCCGATGGAACAGCGCAACACGCCCATCTACCTGCGCCACCATGTGCTCACCGCGCTCGTGCAGGAAATGTTCTCGCGCCGAATCGAGGATCAAACCAGGACCCCATCGTCACCCATCGAATATGGCAACGCCCAAGACCACCAGATGCTCGTCACCCGCACCCGCGACGCCCTGACGCTCGCGGCACTGGTCAATGAGGGGCGCTCACTCGAGGCCCTTGACACACTGATAGCCCTCGCCGCCAACGTCATGCAGCACGGCTTCACCGCTACCGAGATGGAACGTGCCCGGCAAAATGTGCGGGCCGTCTATACCGACCTGCAGGTCGAGGCCGTCACCCGCAGCAGCCGCGACTATGCCGACGAGTACATGGACCACTATGTCAACGGCGGCTATATCCCCGGCGTTGTCGCCGAGTCGCAGCTGCTCATCGACGAGGTCGAGCGCGTCACCCTTGACGAGGTGAACGCCTATCTGCGGCAGGTCATCGGCAAGGATAACGTCAGCGTGCTGATTTCGGGTCCGCAGACGATGAGCGGCCCCAGCCTTTATCCCACGTCGCGCGATGTAATCGCCCACTTTAACCGCATCATCAACACGCCCCAGTCACCCTATATCGACCTGGCGGCGGGCGACAAGTTGCTGGAAATCGAGCCCATCCAGGGAGGCATCGTCAACGAGACCTACGACGAGGCGACAGGCATCACGACGATGACCCTGCGCAACGGTGCCACCGTTCGCCTCAAGCCGACGACATTCAAGAACAACGAGGTGCTGTTCAACGCCTTCAGCCTGGGCGGCGAATGGGCCTACGGCGACACTGCCGACGTCAACGTGCGGCTGATGGACCAGGTCATCGAGGACTGCGCCCTGGGAGGCCATACGATCAACCAGCTCGGCCGCATGATGAGCGGGCGCCAACTGGGCATCTCGTTCATCCTCAACGATGCCAACGAGCAGTTGAGCGGCGGGTGCCAAAGTGCCGACCTCGAGACCCTGCTGCAGCTGTGTTACCTCTATTTTACCGACGTCACTCTGGACGAGGAGGCTTTCATGAGTTTGAAATCCCGTATCCAATCCCAGTTGTCGCAGGCGAGCTATAACCCGAAGATGGTGTACAGTGATTCCATCGGCAGCACCCTCTACCAGGGTAACCCGATGTACCGCAGCCTCAAACCCGAAGAAGTAGAAAAACTTGACGGCGAACGCGTCTTGCAACTCTACAGGCAACGCATCGCCAATGCCGGAGACTTTACCTTCTCGCTTGTCGGTGCATTCAACGTCGACGAGGTGCGGCCCCTCATCCGCCAGTATCTCGCATCGCTGCCCGACAACGGCATGCGAGAGACCTACGGCAGCGGTTACCGCCCTGCCATGGCCAGCGGCATGGTGGACAACTTCTTTGATGTGCCGATGCGCAATCCCAAGACGTCGGTCTATGTGTCGATCATGGGCGACAAGCGATACAGCTTTGATGACGAGTTCATGATGGACCTGGTGGGAGATGCCGTGGGCACAGCCCTGCTGACGCTGCTGCGCCACGAGAAACACGGGACCTATGACGTGGCGTCAGACGGCAGCCTGTCGATCTACCACAACCGTTGGATGGTGAACTATGAGTTCGAGACCAGCACGGCCGACAGGGACAGCATGCTCGTGTATGCCGACTATGCGGTCAACGCCATTTTCAGTTACGGCGTCAGCGAGGACCTGTTCAACAAGATGAAGGAGAACGTCAGCCGCCAGCACGAGAGTGCGTTGCAGACCAACGCCTTCTGGTTACGGGCATTGCAGATGCGGGCCCTGGGCGTGGACATCATCGGTGGCTTTGACCACATCTTCCCCACCCTGACGCTAGAGAACCTAAACAACTACATCGAGGCCCTGCGCCCCCACACGCGACTAAGGATAGTGATGAATTAGGAATTAGGAATTAGGGATTAGGAATTAGAAATTAGAAATTAGGAATTGGAAGTTAAAAGTTAAGAGATGGGGGTTAATCCATCTCTTATCTTTTATCTCTTAACTCTTATCTTTTATCTTTAGAACGGTTTGCGGTATTTGTTGTTGGGGTCCTCGTCGAGGATGCTCAGGTAACTGGTGTAACGTGATATCGCGATATCACCGTTCTCGACGGCGGCAAGGACGGCGCAGCCCGGTTCGTGGGTGTGGGTGCAGTTGTTGAAACGGCAATCACTGGAAATCCTGAAGATTTCGGGGAAATAGTGTGCCACCTCGGCACGCTCAAAGTCGATGGTGCCAAAAGCTTTGACGCCCGGCGTGTCGATGATGGCGCCGCCGCCAGGCAGGTCTAGCAGTTCGCTGAAGGTGGTCGTGTGCATGCCCTTGTGGTGGGTTTGGCTCACGTCGCCCACCCTGACGTGGGCCTCGGGGACCAGCAGGTTAATAATGGACGACTTGCCCACACCGCTGTTGCCCGAGAGCAACGACATCTTGCCCGCAAGCAGTTGCCTTAACGTATCGGCACCCTCGCCCGTCGCTGCCGACAGGGTAACCACGGGATAACCGATGCGCTCGTACATCGACTTCAGTTCATTCAGGTACTCGCGTATTTCCTCGGTCACGAGCAGGTCTATTTTATTGAATGCGAGCACGGCCGGCACCTGATAGGCCTCGGCGGTGGCCAGGAAGCGGTCGATAAAGGTCGTGCTGGTCTCGGGATGAACGATGGTGGCGACAAGGATGGCTTGGTCCAGGTTGGCGGCAATGATCTGAAACTCCTTCGAGAGGTTGCTGGAACGGCGAATGATATAGTTCTTGCGTGGCTCGATGGCGCCGACAACGGGAGCGTCACCGCCCTTGTCCTCGACCTGCACCTGGTCGCCCACGGCCACGGGATTGGTACAACGCATACCCTTGAGGCGCAGCACGCCTCGCATCTTGCAGTTCACCGTCTCGCCGTCCTCAAGGCGAACGGTGACCCAGCTGCCTGTATTTTTTATGACTAGTCCTTTCATTTTAGTTTCTAATCCCTAGTTTCTAGTTTTTTGTTGTCGCGAACGCCTGCACTCACGGATATAACGGATATAACGGATATAACGGATGGAACGGATATAACGGATGAAGCGGATGCCAACTATTAACTATTAACTCTTAACTCTTAACTATTATCTCTTATCTCTTAACTACTGATTATTCCCAGGCGTCGAGTTCGTCGGCGATTTCGGGAAGGTCGCTGCGGTGGAAGACAGGGCTCTTGATGCCACGGCGACGCTGGTCGCGGTAGTTGTTCAGCAACTTGAAAGCATATTTGCACAGGAAGACCAGGGCAATCAGGTTGCACAGGGTGACAAGCGCCATGAAGAGGTCACCGAGGTTCCACACAAACTCAAAACTGGCTACCGCACCAAGGAAAACGAAGCCGCCGCCCGAGAGGATGCGGAAGACCGTGAGCACCCACTTCTTGTCGGTCAAGAAGCGGATGTTGGCCTCACCATAGTAGTAATTGCCGATGATGCTGCTGAAGGCGAACAGGAAAAGGGCAATGGCCACGAATATCGTTCCCCAACTGCCCACCTGCGACTCCAGCGAGGCCTGCGTGAGTTGGATACCCTCGAGGCCCTCGGTGTTGTAAAGGCCACTCACGAGCACCATGAATGCCGTACAGCTGCACACGAGCAAGGTGTCGGTAAACACGCCCAGAGCCTGGATGAGACCTTGCTTGACGGGATGCGAGACATCGGCAGTAGCCGCCACATTGGGCGCACTACCCTCGCCCGCCTCGTTACTGAACAAGCCTCGCTTGATGCCCACCATAATCGTCATGCCCAAACCTCCGCCCGCGACTTGCTCAAAGCCGAAAGCGTTCTCGAAAATCAAGCGCAGCACATGAGGTACCATGTTGATGTTCGTGATGACGACATACAGCGCCAGAATGAAATAGCCGATGGCCATAATCGGCACCAGAACACTGCTCACATGGGCAATGCGACGAATGCCGCCAAAGGCGATAAACAGGGCAATAGCCGTGATGATGCAGCCCACCACCAGCGGGTCGAAGCCGAAGGCCTTGTTCAAGGCGCCACAGATGGCGTTGCTCTGGATGGAATTATAGGAGAGTCCAAAGGTGAGCGTGATGAGCACGGCGAACAATCCCGCCATCCACTTGCTGTGGAGGCCACGGCTGATGTAATAGGCCGGGCCGCCGATGAACGATTCGCTTGACGGGCGCTTGAACAACTGGGCCAGCGTCGCCTCAACAAAGGCCGTCGCCGAGCCGAAGAGCGCAATCAGCCACATCCAGAAGATGGCTCCCGGGCCGCCCACGGCAATCGCCGTCGCCACACCTGCCAAGTTGCCCGTGCCCACGCGTGTGGCCATCGAGACGGCAAACGCCTGGAACGACGAAATGTGCTTTTTCCCACTTTTGGAAGACGAGTCCACGAGTTGACGGAACATGTCACCAATCATGGTGAATTGCACAAAGCGGGTGCGGATGGTGAAATACAATCCGCACAGAATCAAGGCACCTATCAGCAGATAGGCCCACAGGGCATCATTAATTGATGTGATGGCGGTATTGAGGGTGTCAAGATTGAGCGTCATGGAAGGATTCGTTTATTTTGGCAATAAAAGTACTGCTTTTTCTTGAAACTAGTGGTATTTTGTTCCAATTTTGCTAAGGAATGAGTATATTTGCGACTTAAATGCAAGAAATTATGAAACAGAATCAACTTCTCTTTATACTAGTGACATTGATGGCGTTGGGCGCCACAGCCCAGGTAATGAACCGTCCCATCGGGCAATATCCCGGGAATCCCAGTGAGTATTATGGGCCCAAATTGGTTCAGGACAACGGCTACGGATACCGTAATGTTGCGCTCTATCGCACGGTCTATCAATCGTCATCTTGGGATTTTAACTTGACGTCACAACTGCTCACCGATGGTATCTACGAACGTGAAGCTCCCGCCTGGCTCAACGTGACCACGCCCGATGGACCGCTGCCGCCACACAAGCGTGAGGCCTGCATCGACGGCAACGAGTGGACCAGCAACATCGTGATGGGTGCAGACACCTGGCTGCAATATGACTGGCAGGGCATGAACATCGACATCGACGAGGTGGAAATGGTGTGCAGCATGGCCTACCGTGAGGAAGCGCCACGAGGTTTCAAAATCAGGCTGTTGACATCCAAGGACGGGAAGAAATGGAAGGTCGCCGATGAGTGGAAAGGCGACTCGCTGCCAGGCGAACCGTCATGGAACCGCGTCCATAGTGATCCCAACAAAAACTCAGGCGATGACCTGTTGCCCACCCGCAAAATCGACCATACCTTCCACATCAAGAAAGGTAAGGCGTTTTCCCATATGAAACTGGAGATGGTCACCCCCAGCGCTGTACACTGGACCATCACCGAATTGAAGTTGCGCAAGGATGGTCGCCGCGCCACAGGCATCCTGCCAGCGACACATTTCGTCAGCGCCTGGCGCAGCCTGGGTTCCCAAGGCGAGTGGGTAAGCATCGACCTTGGAGCGCAATGCCATTTTGACAAAGTCGTTTTGTACTGGTTTGACCAGTCAACAGAGGGTGTGATTCAAGTGAGCGATGACCAGGTCAACTGGAAACCTGTGGGCCGCTTCACAAAAAATACCGGGAAAAATCACCGTCAGGAAATAGCCATCGGCCAGCAAACCGGACGTTTCGTTCGCTTGTCCTTTGAGGGTCAACCCCTGCTCAGCGAGGTCGAGGTGATGAGTAACGGCGGCATGAGTGTACAAGCCCCTGCCGAGGGCGGTTGGCAAGACGGCAAGTGGCTGCTCAACGGCGGCGACTGGCAACTGACACGAGCCTCGCATCCCGACGCCAAGCCTCTTGTGGCCACTGTTCCGGCCACGGTATTGTCGAGTTATGTCAATGCCGGGGCGTTGCCCGACATGAACTATGACGATAACCTGATGCTGGCATCGGAATCGTTCTTTAGCGGGGACTTCATCTATACGAGATCGTTTGACTTGCCCCGTGAGATGCAGGGCAAGCGCGTATTCCTCAACTTTGACGGCATCAACTGGAAAGCAGAGGTAACACTCAATGGCACTAACCTGGGACGTATTGAGGGCGCTTTTAAGCGCGGGAAATTTGATATCACACCCTATCTCAAGCCACTTGGCAATGAATTGCAGGTACTCATTATCGCCAATGCCAATCCTGGCGGTGTGAAAGTCAAGACCGAAAAGAATACCGACTTCAATGGCGGTATCCTCGGGGCCGATAATCCCACGTTCCATGCCACCATCGGTTGGGACTGGATTTCGGCTATCCGCGGTCGCGACATCGGCATCTGGGACGACGTTTACCTCACCGCATCGAGCGACGTGACCGTGAGCGACCCGATTGTCACTACCACACTGGCCGAGGGCGACACCCTCGCCACGATGACGCCTGCCGTCATGCTTGCTAACCATAGTGAACAGGCCGTGACGGGAACCCTGCATGGCCACATCGGGGAAATCTGCTTCGAGAAGCAGGTCACCCTGGCTGCGGGAGAAACAATGGAGGCTACCTTCAGCCCGAATGAGTTCCCGCAACTTAAGGACCAGCGCATGCGTCTGTGGTGGCCTAACGGCTATGGCGAGCCCTACCTGTATGACGCCGGCTTCTCGTTTATGGTCGATGGCATTCAGAGCGATGCCGTAGACTTCAAGGCGGGCATCCGCGAGGTCAAGACGGTGGACAAGGACACCAAACTGCGGATTTACATCAACAACAGGCGCCTGATACCGCTGGGCGGCAACTGGGCCTTCAGCGAGAACAACCTGAACTACCGTGGCCGCGAATTTGACGCCGCCGTGCGTCACCACAAGGAGATGAACTACAACATGATTCGCAACTGGGTGGGCATGACCGGCGACAAGGAATTCTTTGAGGCCTGTGACCGCTACGGCATCATGGTATGGCAGGACTTTTGGCTGGCGAACCCGGCTGACGGTCCCGACCCCGATGATGAGGCGATGTTTATGGACAATGCCCGTGACTTTGTGCTCAAAATCCGCAACCACCCCAGTATCGGCATCTACTGCGGCCGCAACGAGGGCTACCCGCCCAAGACCATTGACGACGGCCTGCGCAACGCCGTGGCCACCCTGCATCCCGGATTGGACTATATTTCCAGTTCGGCCGATGACGGCGTGAGCGGACATGGACCCTATTGGGCGATAAGCGCCAAGGAGTATTTCGAGAAACAGACGGGCAAACTGCACACCGAGCGCGGCATGCCCAACGTGATGACCATCGAGGGCTTGAGCCGCACGCTCGATGCCGAGCACCTGTGGCCGCAAAACATCTATTGGGGCCGCCACGACTATACGATGGAAGGCGCACAGCGGGGCGCCACGTTCAATCAAATGATTGCCGAGAATTTCGGTGAGCCGACATCGGCTCACGAGTTCTGTGACTGGGCGCAGTGGATTAACTACGAGGGCTATCGGGCGATGTACGAGAGCGGCAGCAAGGACCGCATGGGACTGCTCATCTGGATGAGCCACCCCTGCTGGCCGTCGATGGTATGGCAAACCTACGACTACTACCTGGAGCCCACAGCGGCCTACTATGGCGTGAAACATGCCTGCGAGCCGCTGCACGTGCAATGGAACCCCTCGACTCACCATGTCGAGGTAGTTAACCGCTCGGCAGAGCATCAGAAAGGTACCGCAAAGGCCAGCATCATCGACCTGAACGGCAAGACCTTGTGGGAACAGGCCATGGACTACATCTGTGACGAAGACATGACGCTCGAGATGATGCAGGTAGAAGTGCCTCAAGAGATTGCAGGTGCCTATTTCCTGCGTCTGACGCTGATTGACAACAAGGGCGTAGTGCGCTCGATGAACGACTATGTCCACACGACCGTCGAGAACGACCGCACGTCACTGCATGACCTGCGCCGTGCCCAGGTGACCGCGACAGCCAGCGGCAAGGGCGTCACACTGACCAATACCGGCCAAGTGCCCGCCGTGATGCTGCGCCTGAACCTCAAGGGTGACGACGGCGAGCAGATTCTGCCCGTCATCTACAGCGACAACTACCTGCACCTGATGCCGGGCGAAAGCCGCACCATCGACATCGAGTGGAAAAACGAGGATGCCCGTGGCTGCAAGCCCATTGTTGAAATCACCGGCACGAATGTGACCCAAACCACTGTTCAATTATGATAAAACGCCCGCTTTTCACCATCATAGCACTGGCGCTCCTGGCACTTAGCATAAGCGCCAAGGACAAATTCCCTTATCAGGACGCCAATTTGCCCTCATCGGTGCGCGCCCTGGACCTGCTATCGCGCATGACCCTTGAGGAGAAAGTGGGACAGTTGGTTTGCCTCATGGGCTGGGACTCCTATGTGAGAAACGGCAATAAGGTGACCGTGAGTGAAAAATTTCGCCACGAAATTGACAGCCTGCACGTGGGTATGTACTGGGCGGTGTTCCGTGCCGATCCATGGACACAAAAGACGCTTGCCAACGGCCTGAATCCCGCATTGGCGGCCGAGGCGGCCAACGCCATGCAGCACTATGCCATCGAGCATTCCCGCTTGGGCATTCCCATCTTTTTGGCCGAGGAAGCGCCCCACGGCCACATGGCCATCGGGGCAACGGTCTTCCCGACAGGATTGGGCATGGCGGCGACCTGGGACCCGCAATTGATGGAGCAAGCAGGAGCGGTAATCAGCAAGGAAATCAGGCTGCAGGGCGGACACATCAGTTACGGACCCGTGCTGGATCTGGCACGCGAGCCCCGCTGGTCGCGTGTCGAGGAAACTATGGGCGAAGACCCGTACCTGATTGGCGAAATGGGTGCAGCGATGGTACGCGGGCTTGGTGGAAGAGACTTGAGTCTGCCCTACTCGACCATAGCCACGTTGAAGCACTTTATCGCTTATGGTGTCAGCGAAGGCGGCCAGAACGGTGCCCGCAGCATCGTGGGGCCTCGGGAACTGAAACAGGTGTTTATGGAACCTTTCAGGCGTGCCATCAACGCTGGGGCGTTGTCAGTTATGACGGCATACAATTCGCTGGACGGTGTGCCATGCACATCCAACAACACCCTGCTGGATGAAATCATGCGGTTGCAATTGGGATTTAGCCGCGGTTTTGTCGTGAGTGACCTGTTCAGTATCGACGGCCTGCGTGGCACCCATCACATCGTTGCGACAACCCAAGATGCCGCAATCGCCGCTTTAACGGCTGGCGTAGATGTGGATTTAGGTGGTAATTGCTATCCACAACTCATCAAGGCCATCAAAGATGACAAAATAAAAGAAAGTCAGTTGGATTTGGCTGTATTGCGCGTGTTGAATCTGAAATTTGAGATGGGGCTATTTGAGAATCCTTATGTCAATGCAAAGACGGCCCTGAAGGAAGTCCATAACGAGGCTGCCGTGGCTACAACCCGACAAGTGGCACGGGAGTCCATCACCTTGCTTAAGAACGACGGTATCCTGCCGCTGAGCAAAAACGTGAAAGTTGCCGTTGTCGGGCCTAATGCCGATAATGTCTATAACATGTTGGGCGACTACACGGCTCCGCAGGCTGATGGCAAGGTGGTTACTGTCTATGACGGAATTAGGGCGATGCTTCGCGAGGCCAATTGCGTCTATTCTAAGGGGTGTGCCGTGCGTGACACGATGGACTGCGACATTCCTGCTGCCGTTGAAGCTGCCATGCAGGCCGACGTAGTGGTTGCCGTCGTGGGCGGTTCATCGGCCAGAGATTTCAAGACCTCCTACGAGGACACAGGTGCTGCTACCGCCGAGCAGAAGTTCATCAGCGACATGGAGTGCGGCGAGGGCTTTGACCGCGCCACGCTGGACCTGCTGGGCCGCCAGATGGAACTGCTTGACGCCTTGAAGAAAACCGGCAAGCCGCTTGTGGTCGTTTATATCGAGGGACGTCCGCTCAACAAGAACTGGGCAGACGAAAACGCCAACGCTCTGCTCACCGCCTACTACCCCGGCGAGCAAGGCGGCAACGCCATTGCCGACGTGCTGTTCGGCGACTATAACCCGGCAGGCAGGCTTCCCGTGAGTGTGCCACGCCATGTGGGCCAGCTGCCCGTGTATTACAACAAACCCGCGCCCGTGGCCCACGATTACGTCGAGATGAGCGCACAACCGCTCTACCCCTTCGGCTACGGCCTGAGCTACACCACGTTTGAATACAGCGACCTCATGATTGAAGGACTTGACGCCACATTCAAGGTAACCAACACCGGCAACCGCAAGGGCGACGAAGTCGTTCAACTCTATCTGCATCAAGACCACCCATCGGTCGTTCAACCCGAGCGCCAGTTGAAGGCCTTCAAGCGCATCACACTGGAGCCTGGCGAGACCCGCCAAGTGACGCTTAATCTTGATTATGATGACCTTGTCATTGTTGGTGCCAATATGAAATGGAGCGTGGAACCCGACACCTATCAAATTCTAATTGGGCCTTCCAGTAACGACATCCGTTTGGAGGGGGAAATCACCATGCCCTGATTGAACGGCACTCAAAGGCTTGAATGATTCATGAAAGGTTGCCAAACTGATGTTTAGATTTTAAACTTTTTGGCACTCCTATGCGTCTAAAGAATAGAATATTAACCATTAAAATCGACGCATCATGAAACTAGAAGAATCATACAACCTGAGCCGAGATAAATGGTTTGACAGAATCAAGAGCGAGTGCCGGTCACAAGCGATAAAAGGACTCTGCCTTGCAGTGATTATCTTGCTCGTTTTCATAGCCATCATGATTTATTGGCGAGACCCAGAACTTAGGTTCGTTATCATCTGCTTGTCATTAGTCGGTTGTCTCACATCCGGCTGGATGATTGTGAACAACCTTTGGTTTCTCCTGAGGTTGGACAGGCAGTACACTCCAGGACAGCTGCTGCACTGGTACCGCAGGAGGTTCAACAATGACCGTACGGCCGCTTATCTCCTTCTTATGGGAGTTATTATCTTCTCTCCAACTCTATGGTACGATATCATCAATTTTGAATGGACTTGGGCCGTCTTGAGATTGACATTTGAAGTCGCAATTCTTGCGTTGTTGGTATACTCCTTCTTTAATGATGATATATTTGCGAAATTTATCACTCGCAGCGACGAGGAGATTTTCGATCGGCTGGAAGAAATTATTGAGAAATAGGCCTGACGGACTTAGCCGTGACCCTGGTAGGTACTCTAGGTTACGGGGGGACGGCCACGCCAAGGCGAGGCCCAACAGCATGTTACAGCAATTTTTACCGGACAAGAAAACACAGGGCGCGGCTGGTGCTGCGCCCTGTGTTTAATTTGTTATGTCAGGTGAATCTTATTCCTCGTCGAGGAGGATGTGCATCACCTCGATAGCACTCTTCATGACGTTGGTGCCGGGGCCGAAGATGGCGGCTACACCTGCCTTGTAGAGGTAGTCGTAGTCCTGCATGGGGATAACGCCACCAGCGGTGACGATGATATCCTCACGGCCGAGCTTCTTGAGCTCCTCGATCACGGCGGGCACGAGGGTCTTGTGACCAGCGGCGAGCGAAGAAACGCCGAGCACGTTCACGTCGTTCTCAACGGCCTCGCGTGCGCTCTCCTCGGGAGTCTGGAACAAGGGACCCATGTCCACGTCAAAGCCACAGTCGGCATAGCCGGTGGCAACAACCTTTGCGCCACGGTCGTGACCGTCCTGACCCATCTTGGCAATCATGATGCGGGGCTGA
>CACYSG010000063.1 GCA_902776955.1 uncultured Bacteroidales bacterium
TGAAGGAATTTGGGGCATACCATGTATTTCGCCCGGGAAGATCGGGTCGCCGTCGGGGTTGAGCAGGACCTCATCCACATATTTCACATTTAGTGTCTCGGTGCCGTCAACAATCAGTTTGGTGTACTTGGAGACATTGCGGCGAAATCGCTCCTGCATGGTCCATGCCCGATGCGCTTCTTCATAGTAATCGGCATAGTCCTCATCCAGCTGGGGCTCTTCAATACCACACCAATAAACCATCTGCATCATGCCGTCGCTGGTGCCGAGCAGGAACATCGGTGGGAGAGTGGACCCGTCGTTCTTGTCGGGGCCGCTGCCTGCCGTCATGGGGAGAATACTGCAGGCAAAAAACAAGGAGAAAAACAGTATTTTATTCATCGCCAAAAGTATCTGTAGTTTCATCAATTATTTCTAGTTGTCCACCAACCCACGCCATGGTCCATGTGGTGATTTCCACCGCATCGGTGCGGGCGGTGCTGGTGATAGTCTTTGTGTCGGGGTGCACAATGGGATTGCTGATCTCGTCATAGCCGGGAACCATGGCAAAACACTTGTCCTCGTCATCCCACACAAAGCCGGCATAGTACTCTGAGACGCGTCCAACGGCGTTGAGGCCGATATAAATCTGCAGGTCGGGGATGCCGTCAAAGTTAATGTCAGTCTTGTCGTCAACATAGTTGGCGGCTTCTTCAGGACTGGGCTCTTCGGCAAGCCTTTCCACCAACTCGTGCTCAAACGCAAACGCGAGGCTGTCGCCCGTTGCCGTATAGCCCTTGACGTAGATGACGCCGATGTAGCCCTCGTTGTCGGTGCCGAACGACACGTTGAAACGGTAGTCCTCACGCCCGCAGGTCTCCTGCCTGATGCCTTGGGCATTCAGTTGCAGGCAGCAGCACAGCGTCAGTATGGCCAAGAGCCGTCTCATCTCACTTGAACTGGATCGATTGGATAATCGGCATCACGATACCGTCATAGACCTTGGCATCCCCTTCATGGTAGGAAATGGTGCCGCCGGCGGTCTTGCCGTCCTCGTTGATAACAATGAAGCGCCAGTTGATCGCGAAGCCGTACCCGGTATCAATGGTCGAGCGCAGGATGACGGTGTTGCCTTCGATGATGGGCTCGTCGCAGACCTCGTCCATAGCCCTAGCAGACCCTGTCATGTTAGCGGCAAACTCGTTCATGTTCAGGTCCTCGATGTCATTCTCCATTTCATACACGCTGATGTTGGCACTGGAAAGGTACTCATCGCCATCGTCACGCACGTTGACGGCATTGGAGTTAAAACTCATCTGACTTTCGCTGCTCCAGCCCTCTGACTTCTGGAATTCATTGGGAAGACTTACGGTGAATCCGGGAAAATCAAAGGTCTTGTAACCCTTGGGAACTGCTGCTTGAGCATGAATGCTGTTGAAACACAGGACCATCGCAACACTGGCTGCAATAGTGATTTGTAAAAGTATATTCTTCATAAGCTTAAAATGATTAACTATTCGCAAAATAATAAAAAATCTACGGAATAATCAACAATTTTGTCTAAAAATGTTATCCTGAGAGTGTAAATAACTACCAACTGGAAACTAGCGTCCCCCGACTAGCGACTCATAGTGAGGAATGTCTTCCAGGAAACGGTAACTGTTGTTGTCGTAGTCGACTTGGCAGCAATAGTGTGCCAGACCGTTGCTCACAATGAGGTAGCGCGCCTTCAACACCATGTTGTAACGCACGATTTGGTCAAAGGTCTTTTGCGTGATGTGGATGCTGGGGGCCTTGTATTCCACGATGACGAGCGGTGAGCCCGTGCGGTCGCCGACGATGGTGTCGCAGCGGCGGGAGATGCCGTTCTGCGTCAGCGACACCTCGTTGCCCATGAGTGCTGCGGGAAACCCTTTCTCGCTGATGAGCCACTCGACAAAATGCTGCCGCACCCATTCCTCGGGCGTCAGCGACACCCAGCGCTCCCTCAGCCGGTCCCAGATGGCCCACGAGCCATCCTCCCGCTTTTTCACCTTGTACTCATATTCCGGCAAATTCAGCTCTACCATCGTGATTGAGATTTCTTTCCACAAAATTACGAAAAAAGCACTATCTTTGCAAGAAAATATAGACGATAATGAAAAGATTCTTTTTTTTGCTTTTGATCGCAGCGGCTGCAGTCACTGCGATGGCCCAGCAATTTGACGAGTGGTTTGTGGACAGCACGCTGCGTTTGGACTATGTGTTTGCGGGTAATAACCGTGACCAGCGTATTTACCTGGAGCAGGTATGCTCCACACCGCGTTGGGCGGGGCGCAAGAGCCGCCTGGCCGAGGTGCCACTCAAGGGAAACGGGCAGTTGACCGTCAAGGATCATGAGACGGGCGAGACGCTGTTTGTACACACTTTTTCGACGCTTTTCCAGGAGTGGCAGGCCACCGAGGAGGCGACAAAGGTGGATAAGGCCTTTGAAGCCAGCTATAACGTGCCCATGCCGCAACGACCCGTCGATATCACGGTGACTCTCACCGACTTCCACGGACAGGTAACCGGCTCGATGACCCACACCGTCGACCCGAATGACATCCTCATACGCCAACTAGGGCCTAACGGCATCCCCTTCCACTACGTCTGGAAGGGTAAAACCGTAGAGACGCAAAATCTTGCGTCTAAGTCTACCGACGAGCCAGGCAAGCGCAACTACACGCCCACCGAGGGTCCCCTTGACGGCGAACCCGACATCACCGAGTGCATCGACCTGGCCATCGTCGCCGAGGGCTACACCCGCGAGCAGATGGGCAAGTTCTACCACGACTGTCAGCGCGTTGTCGATGCGCTGTTCGCCCATGAGCCGTTCACCTCGCTCAAGAACCGCTTCAACGTTGTCGCCGTTGCGGCCGAGTCGCTCACCAGCGGCCCCAGCGTGCCTCACCTGGGCCGATGGAGTGCAACTCCCGTCGGCACCCACTACGACACCTTCTACAGCGACCGTTACTTGATGACCCAGGACATTCACCGCCTGTACGACGTGCTGTCGGGCGTGCCCTTCGAGCACATTATCGTGCTGGTCAACAGCGATACTTACGGCGGCGGTGGTATCTATAACCAGCTGACCGTCAGCACCACCGACAATCCCACGTTCCATCAGGTGCTGGTACACGAGTTCGGCCACGCCTATGCGGGCCTGGGTGACGAGTACTTCTATGACGACGCCTACGAGTCCATGTATCCTGCCGACACCGAGCCCTGGGAGCCCAACCTCACCACCCTGGTCGATTTCCAGAGCAAATGGGCCGACATGGTCCCCAAGGGCACGCCCATCCCCACGCCTCCTGACCCCAAGGTCCCCCATTACCGCCACATCACCAATGAAAAAGAGCAGCGCCAACTCGATGCCGCTACCCAGCGCGTCGGCGTCTTCGAGGGTGGGGGATACCAGTCCAAGGGCGTTTACCGTCCCGCCCAGGAATGCCGTATGAAGATCAACGAGGTGACCAACTTCTGCCCCGTCTGCTCCCGCGCCATCCAACGCATCACCGACTTCTACACCAGCCACTAGAAACAATAAAACCCACATCTCCCTCTGTAGAGACGCAAAATTTTGCGTCTCCCCCTCACCATCCCCCGTCACCCCCGCCATCCCCGCCCGTCCTCCCCGTCCGTTATTTCCGCAACCTCCGTTATTTCCGTAATGTCCGTTATCTCCGTTATTTCCGTAATTTCCGTCCCCCTTAACTAAAAAACTAAGGACTAAGGACTAAAAACTAAGGACTTTTCACTACCTTTGCAGTCCCAAAATCAGGTTAAACAATAAATTAGGTAAAATATTCTATCATGGCAAAGAAAGCATTATTGATGATTCTGGACGGATGGGGCGTGGGTCCCAACGGCCACAGCAACGCGATTTACAGCACCCCGACCCCTTATCTGGACTTCCTGCGGGCGGCATACCCCCACAGCACGCTCAAGGCCTGCGGCGAGGACGTCGGTTTGCCCGACGGACAGATGGGCAACAGTGAGGTGGGCCACCTCAACATCGGTGGCGGCCGCGTCGTCTATCAGGATTTGGTGAAAATCAACAACAGCATTAAGGACGGCTCGATACTGAAGAATCCCGAGGTCATTAACGCCTATACTTACGCCCGTGACAATAATAAATCCCTGCACATCATGGGATTGACGAGCACCGGCGGCGTACACAGCTCTCAGGACCACCTGATGGCCCTGTGCGATATTGCCCGCGATTATGGCTTGGAGAAGGTCTATGTCCACTGCTTTATGGACGGCCGCGATACCGACCCCGAGAGCGGCAAAGGCTTCGTCAATACCGTTGCCGAGCACTGCAAGCAGAGCGCCGGCACCGTGGCCACCGTCATCGGCCGCTATTATGCCATGGACCGCAATAACAACTGGGACCGCATCAAGGTGGCCTACGACATGCTGACCGCTGGCGTCGGCAAACAGAGCGACGACATGGTGTGCGCCATACAGGAGTCCTATGACGAGGGCGTGACCGACGAGTTCATCAAGCCCATCGTCAACTCAACTGTCGACGGCCGCATCCAGGAAGGCGACGTGGTAATTTTCTTCAACTTCCGCAACGACCGCGCCAAGCAGATCACCATCGCCTTGACCCAGGAGGACAAGCCCGAGGACGGCATGAAGGTCATCCCTGGCCTGCAGTACTACTGCATGACCCCCTATGACCCCACCTTCAAGAACATGCACATCCTCTTCCCCAAGGAGAACGTGGATAACACCCTGTCGGAGTATCTCTCCAACCAGGGCAAGCGCCAGCTGCACATCGCCGAGACCGAGAAATATGCCCATGTGACCTTCTTCTTCAGCGGCGGACGCGAGAAGCCCTTTGAGAACGAGGACCGCATCCTTGTGCCTTCGCCCGACGTGGCCACCTATGACTTGAAACCCGAGATGAGCGCCTATGAGGTGCGCGACAAGCTCGTGGCTGCCATCCGTGAGGACAAGTACGACTTCATCGTCGTCAACTAT
Source organism: uncultured Bacteroidales bacterium (assembly GCA_902776955.1). Lineage (GTDB taxonomy): Bacteria > Bacteroidota > Bacteroidia > Bacteroidales > Muribaculaceae > Sodaliphilus. The sequence goes on from CACYSG010000063.1 coordinate 4,990, forward strand.
GCCAACGGCGACATGGTGGGTCACACTGGCGTCTACGATGCCATCACCCAGGCCGTCAAGGCCGTTGACCGCTGTGTGCACGACACGGTTGAGGCTGCACGTGCCACGGGCTATGAGGTCATCATCATCGCCGACCACGGTAATGCCGACCATGCCATCAACAGCGACGGCACGCCCAACACGGCCCACTCGCTCAATCCGGTGCCCATCATCTACGTCACCGAGAATCCCGAGCTCATCATCAACACGGGCCGACTGGCCGACGTGGCTCCCAGCATCCTCCAGATCATGGACCTGCCGCAGCCCAAGGAGATGACCGGCCACGGCCTGATTGACGTGACCAAGTAAGGCGCCGGACAATTATCCGTAGCCCGTCCTAGTATTATAAATCGAGCCCCAAAAGTCGATGGATGACTTTTGGGGCTCAATGTATATTTTTAATGAGTTGCCTTGAGCTGAACGGTGATTAATGGATTCCCCTCTTTTGCGAGAACGAGAGGGTGCAGAAGATATCGCCTGCCGTCACTTGGACATCAAGGTTTCTGCTCTCAAACGAGTCGGGCAACGGCTGGGTGGTGATGGTCAACTTGTCCCCTTCAAATTTCAAAGTGCACCAGTCACCGATGAATTCCTTGTTGTGAGAATTGTCGATGGGATACCCAACGCCGTCCGCGGTGACAGATACAAGCCATGGGTTGCTATAGTTCCTGCACTGGAAGACGAACGTGCCACCCTCTTCAGGAATGAGGTAAATACCCTGATGGTTCATCAGGTTATTAACGTTGTACCATTTCATTTTTTCCCACTTGCCATCAGGCTCATCTCCGCAGGAAGTGACCCCCAGTAACGCAATCACCAGGAGGATAAATAACTTTGAAAGATTCTTCATATCAACTGTCTAATTTGTAATATTGAGCAAAGATACAGCCTTTTCGCCTATCTGTAGTCGTTTTTAGGAGTTTTTTCTATACAATCCCTAGTGAACAACGATTACATGGCAATCGCGATCGTGATGAGGGTAGAGATATCGCTGACAGTGATGCGGCCGTCTTCATTGAGGTCGGCTGCATATTTGCTGAATTCGGGCGGCGCTTTTTCAGTCATGATATACTGGATGAGCATGGTGACATCAACGATGTTGATTTTACCGTCACAGTTCACATCACCCTTTTGAGGAAGTACGGGTTCCATCATATCCAGCACTAACCTTAGTCCTGCCATCGCGTCGATCTTGCCGTTGGGGCCGAAGTGGTCTCTTTGGGCTCCTTGGGTGAATCTGTCTTTGATGGCGGTCTGGGCAATTATGTCCTTGACTTGGGCCACCGTCAAGTTGGGATTGGCTTGTAGCCACAAGGCGATAATACCGGCTACCGTGGGCGCGGCCATCGAGGTGCCGGACATGACACCCCAGTAACTGCCGTCACTGGTTGACATCACGGTATAGATGCTGTTGCGGGCGAAATAGGAATAACGGCTCACTGCCGCGGCCACATTGATGCCGGGGGCACAGATGGTGGGCAATGCTTTGCCTGAAGGACCGGCTCCCTCTACCTCGTAGCTTGAGAACGACGCGATATCTCCCACGGTGATGCTATAGTCGGTAACAACGCCATGCTGAGTCATCGAGTAGTAGTTGTTGCGCGCGGCAAAAGCTCCTGCCGATATCGTGGAGTCGCCTACTGCATAGGACCCGATACAGCACGAGTCGCTAGCTCCTGCATAGTAGCCACTGACGACACTGCCGTCAAGGAGTGTGATAGGACTGTTATAGGTGCCGAACCTCACTCCCGAGTTGCAGGCCCACGCATCGATATCGGTGGTGATGTCCTTGCGGGGATACATCGTGAGACCCAGGGCGTAGCGGCTCTTCCTCACGCCGTTGACGTAGGTATAGGAAACGCTGATTAGGTTGTGTATCGAAACCTCGAGCCGGTATTTCTTGCCGTCAGAGGTGTAACTCATGTTGGTTTGAATATATCCGGCTGTGTCGGCATTGGTATAGCAACGATAGAAACCTGTCAACTCCGACGCATCAATTTTCACTTTCTTGGAGTATTCTTCCGACTCCCAGACGATCTTGCCTTCGGTCTGGTCAAGAACATGGAACTTGTAATAGAAGTTGGTGGTTTCCTGCCGCATCCACAGGTCGGTCAAGAGGCCGCCGTAATAGTAAGATGAGTCGCCACCCAGCGAGTTGCCGCACTTGAACAGAATGCTCAACGGTGAAGATTTGGATGCAGCCTTGTGGGCATAGGACTTCCTGCCGGCGTCATTGCCTGCCGAGATGACAAACAACCTGCCGGGGCCCGTGATCTGCTTGACGACTCTTGACAGGTAATCGTTGCCGTCGTGCTGGCCATTGGGCGTGCTGACGCTCAGGCTCATGACACATGGCTGGCCAACGCTGTCGGCATAGGCATCGATATAGCGCACACAATTGGCGACCTCAACAGCCGACATGCTTCCGTCAAGAACCGATACGGCACACAGCACGATATCAGCTCCTGGCGCCATGCCGCCATAGCCGTTGACGTGCGACCCGGCAGCAATACCGGCGGTGTGGGTACCGTGGGTGCTCGATGTGTTGTCGGTGGTGAGGCTGTAGATTTCATTTCCCATAAAGACCGATCCGGGCAGCCTGATGTTCTGGTTATAGTGTGCCGTATGCCCGGTTCTGTTGGTGGTGCTGTAAACTCTGACAATTCGGGTATGGGTGGGGTTGTCATCGTACCTGAAGGCACGGTGCTGATAATCAAATCCCACGTCTATCACGCCGATAATCACGCCGCTGCCGTCATAGGCCTGTGGCAACCCATAGGAGGTCCCGTTCAACACTTGGGAAACATGGGTTACACTCAAGGTGCTGTCGGTGCACAGGTCAAGACGATGACTGATTTCCACATCGGTGACTCCGGGCAGGCTTGAGACCTTGGCCAGGCGGTCAACGGGCACTTGGGCAGTGACAAAACCGTCAAACAGACTGTTGATAACCACTCCGGACCTCTCCAGTAACGGCAATGCGTGCTCGCCGTTGATGGCGATGAAAGCATCTACCATCAGGTCTCCGTCGACCATGTGGGGAGGCACAAACAGTGAACGCACACCATTGGCAGACAGCATCGTCTTGTAGCGCTCGCTGTATGCCTGCTCGTCCAGGAATTGCTGGACCGTCGGTGGCAATAACCGTTGAGCTCGTATGCCGAAAGCCGTCACTGCCGTCAGCATGAGCAGTAATGCAAAACGTTTCATTTTATGGTGTGTATATAGTGAGTGTATGTGATGAAGTTGTTATCAATGTCTTAGGGAGCCCCTATTCATCATCATCAATAACGTTGAGCACGTGGTTGATCAAGCGCACCAGGTCGGTGACGTTGATCGAGCCGTCTTGATTGTAGTCGGCATTTGCCTCATTGATCGGGTACTCCTCGTTAGGCTGGTACGTGCCGTCTTCCAGCAACGTGTTCAGCAGATAGTTGGTCAGCCTGGTGACATCGGTGATGTTGATAATACCGTCGTCGTTGACGTCACCGAGTATTGGCTCGGGTTGGGGCTTGAGACTGATCAGGTAACGAGCCCCGGCCAATGCGTCAATCTTGCCGTTGGGGCCGAAATGCATGCCGTAGATAGGATCCTGGGTATAATTATCCTTGATGGCCGTTTCGGCGATAACGTTCTTGACCTGGCTAGGTGAGAGGGTGGGCTCAATTTGCAGCCACTGGGCTATGATTCCCGCAACGGTGGGTGCAGCCATTGACGTACCTGACATGACGCCCCATGTGCTGCCACCATAATTAAAGGAGCGGGAAACGTGCCAGTTGCCGAAGTAGGAGTACTTGCTGCCTGCTGCCACTACGAGCACGCCTGGTGCCGTAATGGTTGGCAGGGCTTTTCCCGTGGGACCATGATTCTTGGCCTGATAGCTGGAATAATAGTAGTTATGGCCAATAGAGTAGTCATACATGATGTTTGTGCCTCGCACAATTGAATAATAGGTATTGCGGCCAATGTATGCACCTGCCGATATGACAGAATCATGAACGGCGTATGTTCCGATACTGCTATAGTCGTTGGGCCAACTGTAGAAGTGGCCAATAGCTCTGGTAACCATATCTCCAGATGAATTCACTTCGTCAACATATACCGAGTCGGTAAATAAGATGCGTTTGCCCGTGCACATCCACGAGTCAAGATAGCAACTGTCGGTTTGGTTGGGATTGACTGATGACGGCGGAAATATTGATACACCGATAGCATAACGGCTCACAATCCTTCCCAAGTTATCATAAGAGATGTCGCGGCACTTCAGATTGTGGAGATAGCACTGAATCTCGTATTTGGTCGATGGGCTCAACGAGATAATGGCACTCAGATAACCGACGCTGTCAAATGTCAAGTCGGGATAGAAATACGAACTGATTTCGCTCCAATCGATTCTTGTGTAAAGAGGAACCAGGGCCGATTGCCACACGATGCGGTGAGTCCTTTTATCAAAGATGTGGTACTTGAGTGCCGGCCTTACGCTCTTGGCCCTCACCCAAGTGTCAAACCAGAAGTTCTTATAGAAGTATGAGTCATCGGCATTATCGCACTGCTGGCCGACGAGCATGTTGAATTGCCTGGTGGATGTAGAGGGACCATAACAATACAATGAGCGCTCGGCGTTATTTCCGGCTGCGATGACAAAGATGCGGCCAGGACCTGTAGCATTGGCAACAGCCTTGGAGATGCGGTCGCTTCCGTCATGAGGACCTTGATAGGTACTTACACTCACGCTGATCACACAGGGCTTGCCAACACTGTCGGCATAAGCATAGATGTACTTGATGCAGTTAGCAACCTCGGTCTCTGAAATGCCGATATTCAGATTACGGGACGAGCACAATACGATGTCGGCACCTGGCGCCATGCCGCCATAACCGCCCACGTGCATGCCCGCTGCGATGCTGGCCGTGTGAGTTCCGTGGGCTTCGGGATAATCGGTGGTCATGGTGTCAATCTGTTCGCCCATAAAGACCGAGCCGGGGAGGACGTTGGGGCCGACCTGTGCGACATGTCCAGTCGTGTTGTTGGGGTCATAGACCCTGACAATACGGGTCTTGCTGGTGTCGTTGTTACAACGGAAGGCCATGTGCTGGTAGTCAAAACCCGTGTCGATGATACCGACGATGACCCCGGTGCCGTCATAGCCTTGAGGCAGGCCGTAATCCAGGCCGTTGATGACCTGACCGGCGTGCGTCACGCGCAACGTGGTGTCGGTACATAATTCCATAAGCCTGCTGAGCTCGATGTTGGTGACTCCGGCGATGCGCGTCACACGCGGGAGCATGGACACGGGCACCTGGGCTGTCACAAAGTCGTCAAAATCGCAATTCACGATGATGCCATTGGCTTTCAAGGCTTTGATGGCCTCTTTGTTCTCGATGTCGATGAATGCGTCAACCACCTCAACGCCGTCAACCAGATAGGGAGGGGCAAACTGTGAGGAAAACATTTCGGACATATCCTCGCCGTTGTGTAAACTCATCAATCGTTCCCGGTCGGTTCGTTCGTCAAGGAACCGTTGAACGGTCAAGGGCAGCACCTCTTGAAACTGTGCAAAGGCGCCAATCAGACTAACTAAGGCAATTGTAGCCAGCAGTACTCTCTTTTTCATTATTTCTTTATTACGGGTTCAAAAAATTTGTGCAAAAGTAATACTTTTTAGACATATATCAAAATCAGTCAACAACTCCACAGGGGTACTAATCGGCTGAGTTGAGCACCTTGTTGATGAGCTGGGTGACATCGCTCACGTTGATCTCGTTGTCCTGGTTCATATTGGCGTTGGCGGCATTGAACGGGGTGACATTTGAGCCGAGCACATAAGCGATGAGCAGGTTGACGTCGGTGATATTGATGTTGCCGTCTTCGTTCACGTCGCCAAGCACTACGACGGGTGGGTATTCAACGACTTCGATGGAGAACGTGAGGGCGTCGGCATTGAAGGTGAAGCGGTAATCTCTACCGTCACCTGCCAGATAGTAGGAATAGTTGTTGTTGCGTTTGGCGGTCGAGTAGTTGACGCCGGTCGTGACGGTTGTTGTGGCGGTCGGGCCATAGCGGTAATTGCTGTTAAACGCAGTCCAGTCATCGTTCCAGGCTTCGGGGCCGCCATCGGCAAACACGAAGTAAATCGGGGCGTTGACCGTCAGCGTGTCCACATAGGTGCCGTTGCCCAGGTTGGTCATCTGTGCCAGCGGCTGGGTCAGGCTCCAGTTGCCTTCGCCGCCGACGATATAGATGCTGGCACTGTCATCCGGCTCTTCAACGTTCAGGAAGTCTGCCATAACAAACAGCGCGTCCATCACCTGTCCCGTCTGGTTGTCCCACCAGCCGCAGTTATACCAGTCGGTGGTGACGCTGTTGGTATAGTTGATGCCGTTCTCGTTGGCCTCGGGGAACCACCAGTACAGGCCGTTGACGCTACTGTGGTTGTTCAGTGTGGCGACAAGTTGCTCGGTAAAGGCCTTTTGGCCGGCCTCGGTAGCGGGCCAGGTGGACTGCAGGTCGTAGGAGGCCCCGCTGGGATAATAGGCGTGAGGATATCCTGTCTCGACAATCTGGATCTTCTTGGTGGGATAGGTGGTTTCCAGCGACGTCAGCAGCCCCTCAAGCACGGTCAAGTCGCCATGCCAGTAGGGATAATAACTCAGGCCGATGATGTCGAAGTCGGTAGTGTAGTTTTTTAGCGTGTTGTAGAATGAAGTCACGTTGCTCACGCGGCCCATCTCGGTGTGGACAACCAGCTTGGCCGACGGGCACACCTCGCGGCACGCCTTGATGCCTTGCTTGAGGTAGTTGGCAAAATTGGCAAAAGTGCCGCCGTTGTAGCTATTTCCGTTGGGATAGCAATGTCCCGTGGGCCACAACATGCCATAGGTCACCTCGTTTCCCACCTGGATGAAGTCGGGCCTGGCACCGGCGGCAATCATGGAATTGAGCACGCGGCGCGTGTAGCTGTAAACGCTGTCGCCAAGGGCGCTGGCTACGGTCCATGACGACGGGGTGGAGTGCTGACCGGGGTCGGTCCACGTGTCACTGTAGTGGATGTCAAGCAGCAGGTCAAAGCCTGCGGCCTTGATGCGCTGGCCCAGCGCCATGACATATTCCAGGTCCTGGCACACGCCCTCACCCTGGTCTTCGGCATTGGCCTTGGACGGGTCGACGAACAGGCGCACGCGCATGGCATTCAGGCCTTGTGACTTAAGGTAGTTGAGCATATTGGTGATTCTTGTGCCGTTCTCGTTATAATAGATGGCACCATGCTCTTCATACTTGGTCAGCAACGAGATGTCGCCGCCAACATACTTTGTTGCACTGTTACCCGCCATACAGGTCAGTAACAGGCATGCAATAACGAAATAAATCTTTCTCATTATGGTCAGTTTAGGTTGATGTTTAAACTGCAAAAGTAGTTAATTATCACAAATATAGCACCATAAACTGCCAGGTTTTTAGTCAAAAGCCGAAAAAATGGACTAAAACACATCTTTTAGCCCATGAACAAGAGAAATCTTTAAGCGTGCAGTATCTTATAGACCAGTTCCTTGAGCAGGGCATACTGATCTTGTCGCGAGGCGATACCCTTGCTGCGCGTGTCACACTCGCGCAGGTAAGTGATGATGTTGATGAGCGAGCGGGTGTTGTACATGCGCGTCGCGTCGAGGAACTTGCGGGCCCGCCACTGGCTGCGGGTCCCCACCAGGGACATGATGCCCTCGGGTGACTTGTCGCGTGCGGTCGCTGTGAGCAGCACATTGGAGAAAAACGAGAACAACATCGCCACACTCACCATCGTGGGGTTGTTCTTGGGATTGTGCTCAAAATAGTCCACGATGCGGAAGGCCTTGACGGAATCGCGCTTGCTCAGGGCCTCCTCGAGCTCAAAGTTGTTGAAATCCTTGCTGATGCCGATGTTGCGCTCAATGAGCAGGGGCGTGATGTTCTTGTCGTCGGCCAGCATCGATAGTTTGTCCAGTTCGCTGAACAGGCGGGCGATGTCGGTGCCGATGTGGTCGGCTAGCATACTCGTCGCCTTGGTATCGATGTTGCAGCCCAGCGAGTTGGCATAGTTCACAATCATGGCCTCGAGGTCGCGGCCCTCGCGCACCTTGTTGGAGTCAAAGATAACACCTGACTTGGCGGTCTTGAGTGCGTCGGTGAACGGCTTGCTCTTGAGCGTGGCGCCCTTGTGGCAGATGACAAGGATGGTAGACGGCAGGGGCTTCTCGGCATAGGAGGCAAACAGGTCCAGGTCGTCCTTGTGACCGGGTTGCTTGGAGATAAGTTGGGCTTCCCTCACGACCACAACCTTGTACTGTGAGAAAGCAGGATACTGGCGGCACGTGCTGATGACTTCACGGACATTTGCCGTGTTGCCGTAGAACAGCGACAGGTTGAAGTCGCGCTGATCCTCGGTCAGCGCGGTCTCGATGATGAGTTCCTGCAGGCGGTCGATGAAGTAAGGTTCCTCGCCCTGCAGGATATAGATGCTCCTGAACTTGCCGCTCTTGATTTCCTTGTTCAGCGCAGTGAATGTTACCGTTTCTCGTTTTACTGCCATGTGATGGATTGCTGTATTCTTAGTGCAAAGGTACTAAAAAAGTTTGATGTGCACAGTGTTTTGTAACGGTTTATTCCTGCCCGTTGCTGTTGAATCGCTACCAATTAGGTCTTGCTTTTGGGAAACCTGTGTTTTCTGGGCGGCTGAAATTGAATTATTTCTTCACAATGTGCTGAAAAATTAATAATTGTCTGTATATTTGCAACAAATAAATCAATTCATTGTAAAATTCATTAGTGTCCACTAAAAAATCATAAAAGTTCTTTGAAATTATTGAAATTCAGTTAGTTGTGTCGAATTTTGGGGTGCGACGATTTGAATTTATCTTT
>CACYSG010000064.1 GCA_902776955.1 uncultured Bacteroidales bacterium
GCCTCGGTGGGAATGTTCACATATCCACTGTAAGTGTTGTAATTGTCGTCATAATACGTCACCTCGACAGAGCCGTCAGAAAGATAATTCAAGTACAAGCCGTGCTCATGATCCGGGAAGTCGTAGGCTCCCGCGCTCAGCGCACACAACACAAACCCCAGCAGGATCATCAGTGCTTTGAAAGATAATGATTTTTTCATAAGCCAAAAATTTTAGACGCCTCCTGTGTCCCCCGAATTCGGCAGTTAAAGTATCAGTATCATCGAAAAGCGCAGGGACTTAGCTTGCCCGCCCGGCAATGAGGACTGAACAATGCGCTCCTCGTCTGGAAAAATGCCTTGCGCCCGCCGAAACAAAAACGCCCCAACAAACGCACACCGCAAAAATACTAAACATCCCTTATAACTCCAAAAAAACACAAAAAAACTTCCCCACCCCTTCCCCAGCCGTCACCAGTAGGGCCTCGCCTTGGCTTGGCCTCACCTTCCCGCCCCACGCCAAGACGCAAAGGCGCGAAGATTTTTTTCAAACAACTTGAACAACAATTATTATTAGACGTTAGACATTAGACGTTAGACATTAGACGTTAGACATTAGACGTTAGCTGGCATCCGCACTGTAGGGCCTCGCCTTGGCGTGGCCGTCCGCAAGGAAAAGGGGACGGCTCTTCAGCCCCACGCAAAGACGCAAAGGCGCGAAGATTTTTTTCAAACAACTTGAACAACAATAAACAACGGTGAACAACAAAATAAATAATAGAGTTGTCTTGGTTGTTTATAGTTGTTCAAGTTGTTTGATTAATGTGTGCGGATAGTTCAATTTGCGTAATTTGTAGTTTCTTATTAGGGAAATACAAGCCTCAAAATTGCAGGAAGAAAGGCGTTTTCTAAGGGAATGGGTGATATTTTTTGGCGAATTTGTAGGAATTAACGATTATTTGTGTAAATTTGTGACCTGCAATCAAATTGAAAGTCGAGAGATGAGATTGAAGAACATCATATTGAGTGCCATGGCGTGCCTTGCACTGATGACCGCGGCCCAACCCGCTGTCCAGCAAGAGGAAGCGGCCGAATGGTACCTCGATGAGGTTGTTGACGACATGTTCGTCGGACGCAACTACTTTGATTATTACTACACGCCCAGCGCCGCCGACATGGCGCAGCAGCGCGACAAGGGGGAGGTGACCTACTTCCTCAACAGTCCCGAGGGCCTCAACAGCAAGAAGGTGCGCGACATGATTGACCGTCTCATGGCAAGCTATGACGACGTGAAGGCGATGTGCGACTGGCAAACGACCACGACCACCTATTGGAGAGAATTCCGCTACGAGAAGAACAAATTCCGCTTCAGCGTCAAGCGTAAGGCCCTGGAAGACGGCACCTACTACGTCAGCGTGACCGAGAGTGCCAACTGGTACAAATCCCTGGGCAAAAAGGACAAGGAAGAAAAGCAGTCGGATGTCGACAAGGCCCGTCCCGCCAAGAATGAAAAATCTACGCGACGCAGCACCCGCGACCGCCGCGCCATCACCCAGGAAGAGGTCGAAGCCGTTACGGCCAGCAGCATCAAGGCCGAAGAAGAGGAAGTCACCCCCGACGAAGCAACGGCCGCGGCTCCTACCGTGCCCGTGGTGAGCGAGAAAGAACGACGCCGTGCCGCCCGTGAGCGCGAGGAGGCTCAGAAGCAGGAAGAGCGCCTCGCCAAGCGCAAAGCCCGCGAGGAGGCACAACAGCAGGAGAAGGCACAAAAAGAAGCCGAAAAGCAACGCAAGGCCGAGGAGAAGAAGCAACGAGAGGAGGAAAAACGCCTCAAACGCGAGGAGGAGAAACGCAGGAGCGAGCAGGAACGGCAAGAGAAGGCCGCAGCCCGCAAGCAGGCCTCCGCTCCCAAGCCCGTCGAGAGCCACTACCACTACAGCGACGTGGCGCTGTGGCTGAGCGAGAAATATGACTTCACCCAGACCAGTGGCGGCGAATCGTCCTGCACCATGTATTCCACCGCTGTCAAGGATGTGGAGATGGCTAAGCTGGCTATCAAGAACGCCCTCAAGGGCAGCAATGCCCGCATGGCCGTGCCCTGGCGCTTGAACAGCGAGACGCAGGAGGTGGAGACCGGCTACACCGTCGATGACCACGTGCTGGTATTCGCCATCGGCAAGAACGGCGATGGCAACATCACCGTTACCGTCACCGAGGTCAGCAACGAGCAGTTTGAACTGTTCAAGCAGTCCCTGTAATCCCGGCAACCGTTGAATGACAATTCCAACCGATGATAATAAACCAAAATACAAATAACTTAAAAGACAGAACGTGATGAAAAAGCTATTCCTGACATTGTTACTTTTCATGATGGTGATGACCATTGGCTGCAAGCCCAAGGATCACCATGCCACACCGGTGGGAGACGGATTTATGGTTCCCGAAGTGTCCGATGTGGTAATGTATCAGGTGAACCCGCGCGTGTTCGCCCCCTCCAACTCCTTCCAGGCCATCATCGCCCGTCTGGACTCCATCGAGGACCTCGGTGTGAACATGCTCTGGATCATGCCCATCTACCCCATCGGTGAAGTAAAGAGCAAGAACTCGCCCTACTCGGTGCGTGACTACAAGGCCGTCGCCCCAGAGTATGGTACTGTTGACGACCTGCGCATGCTCGTCGAGTCGTGCCACGAACGCGGCATGGGCGTCATCCTCGACTGGGTGGCCAACCACACTGCATGGGACAACGTGTGGCTCGAAAAACACCCCGACTGGTACACCCACGACTCGCTGGGCAACATCATCTTCCCGCCCGGTACCGACTGGACCGACGTGGCCGACCTGAACTATGACAACCGCGAGATGCGCGACGCGATGATCGACGCGATGCGCTATTGGGTGGACAGCGTCGGTGTGGACGGTTTCCGCTGTGACGTGGCCGACCAGGTGCCCGCCGACTTCTGGTCGGAGTGCATCAGCAACCTGCGCGCCGCCGCCAAACCCCGCAACCTGATCATGCTTGCCGAGGGCGCCAATCCCGAGAACTTCACCGCCGGCTTCGACCTGAACTACGCATGGGAGTTCATGGGCGCCATCGCCCAGGTCATGAAGGGGGAAGCCAAGGTGAATAAACTCATCACCGTCGACAAGCACGAGTATTTGGATCTGGGGTCCGGCAAATACAAGCTGCGCTTCACCACCAATCATGACGAAGCCACCAAGGCGTCGCCCATTACCCTGTATGGCGGCGTGAGGGCCTCGATGGCTGCCTTTGTGGCAACGACGATGCTGCACGGCGGCATGCTGGTGTACGGCTCACAGGAGGTGGGTTATCCCGAGACGATCAACTTCTTCAAGTATGTGCCCGTGAACTGGAACGCCAATCCCGAACTGCGCGCCGAGTACAAGAAACTTATCGCCATCTATAACGATCACCCGGCCCTGCGCAGCAGCGGCAAGGTCATCCCGTTTGACGATGACGAGAACAACGTGCTCGTCGTGGACCGTGTGCTCAACAACGACAACGTGCTCGTCATTGTGAATGTGCGCAACGAAACCCACTCTACCGAAGTGCCCAGCATGTGGGTAGGCCGACCGGCTGTCAACCTGATGACAGGCGAACCTGTCGAACTGGGTCATCGCATCAGCCTGCAGCCTTACCAATACCTGCTCATCAGCAAATAACCCGCACCGTAGTGGAGGGCCTCGCCTTGGCGTGGCCGTCCGCAAGCAATAGGTACAAGAAAACGGGGACGGTTCCTCGGGATGAAAAATGCCTGCATTTTTCGGACCGAAGAACCGTCCCCCCGTTCGCTGGCAGGTAGGGCCTCGCCAAGGCGTGGCCGCAATTCATGAAATATGGCGTAATTGAATGCGGATGCCAGCTAACGTCTAACGTCTAACATCTAATGTCTAATGTCTAATGTCTAATGTCTAACGTCTAACGTCTAATAATAATTGTTGTTTAGGTTGTTCACCGTTGTTCAAGTTGTTTGAAAAAAACTTCGCGCCTTTGCGTCTTGGCGTGGGGCGGGTAGGTGAGGCCACGCCAAGGCGAGGCCCTACAGTGCGGATGCCAGCTAACGTCTAACGTCTAATAATAATTGTTGTTTAGGTTGTTCACCGTTGTTCAAGTTGTTTGAAAATCTTCGCGCCTTGGCGCCTTTGCGTGGGGCCGGGAATCGTGGCGCTGTGGAGGGGCCGTTTTTGACCGAAAAATCTAGAAATAATGTTCCCGAATGTTAAATAATGTTAACCAAAAGCATTTTCTTGTTCAAAAATTATGTTTAATAACATATTTGGCATTACCTTTGCACTTGATTTTTCATCAAGGACAAAAAATTGTTGCCGTGAGGCACGAAATTATTGTTACGAAGGTTAAGATTTAGTTTTAAGGTTTATGTTAATGGTATTAGAGGTTAATTAGATTTTTTTCAATGATCCGCGGCGAGAGTCGGGGATTTTTTTTTATTTCGGGGATTTAGATTAACTTTGCCGAACAAACAAGAACTTCAATCCTATCCTATCATGATGAAACTGAATCTGATCACGTTTGCGTCGTCGCTGGCCTCAAGGGAGTCGGTTTTTACCGACCACAGCGAGTTGCTCGACGCCATCACCGAGAAATATGAGGTACGATACATCTTTCCCGAGGAACTTGACCACGACTCCTTGCCCGAGGGCGCCACGATGGTGTTCGTCGGCAGCGGAGGCGTCGAGGAAATGGTCAAGGCACATATCGACCGCTTGCCGCCCTATGTCGTCCTGATTGCCGACGGCTTGAAGAATTCACTGGCCGCCTCGCTCGAGATCCTGTCGTGGATGCGCCTGAACGACCGCCAGGGACGCGTCCTGCACGGCCCCACGGACTTCATCCTGCAGGGTATCGACGATTATGCCTGCGCCCAGGATGCGGTGAGCCGCCTGCACGGTAAGCGCGTGGGCGTCATCGGCAAACCCTCGGGATGGCTCATTGCCAGCAACGTCACCTACGGCGCCATGAGTGAGCGCTGGGGCATCGAGATGGTGGACATCCCCCTTGACGAGGTCGTCCGGGGCTATGAGGCGACAGGCGACGACGAGGTGCAGGAAATCACCGATCGGTTCATCAATCAAGCCATCGGGGTCAAGGAGCCGCCGCGTGAAGAGGTTGTCAAGGCCATGCGCCTCTACCGCTCGGTCAAGGGCATCGTGGACAAGTACTGCCTGGACGCCTTCACGCTCAACTGCTTTGACCTCATCCCCACAACTCGCACCACGGGCTGTGTGGCGCTGGCGCTGCTCAATCAGGAGGGTATTCCCGCCGGATGCGAGGGCGACGAGCAGACCTTGCTCACCATGCTCGCCGTGCAGGCCACGACCGGCGAAATGACCTTTATGGCCAATCCGTCAAAGATACTGGATAATGCCGCCCACGAGATGGTATTTGCCCACTGCACCATCGCTCCCGCGATGACCGACCGCTACATCGTGCGCGACCACTACGAGTCGCTGAGCGGTGTTGCCGTCGAGGGTATCTTCGACCCGATGGACGTCACCGTGGTCAAGTGCGGTGGCCGCGAGATGGGGCGTTATTTCATCAGCAAGGCTCGACTGCTGGAGTGCACCAGCAACCCCAACATGTGTCGCACGCAGCTGCACCTGCGCCTCGACCAACCGCTCGACTATTTCCTGGAACGCAGCATCGGCAACCACCACGTCATCGTGCGCGGCGACCACAAGCAACGCCTGGAAACCGCCCTGCGCATGCTCGGCGCCGTCGCCACGAGTTGATATCGCCTATTTTTCCTGCGAATTATTTAAGAATCTTTTTTTCAACCTTCGATTTTTTGACTTATCATTGAAGCCATGTTGAAACAGTTATTATCCTTACGGTATATCCAGTGGCGCCGCAACTTCAGTTGGAGGAAATTCCTGTCGGTGCTTTATCTCGTTGTCCTCTTTCTGATGATGATTGTGGGTATGCTCTTTGCAAGTCACGACCTGTTGGCCGATCTGTTGGGCAAGTTGCCGCTTGCCGCTCTGGCTATTGCGCTGATAGCGACGTTCGCCCTGCCCGACTTCATGATGAAACTGATATGGAGCAACGATGCAGTGGTGATGGACGACTTCCTGCGCACCAAGCCCATTCCCTCCCGTGTGTGGAACCGATTCATAGCCACCATGCTTGCGGCCGATCCTTGGAACTTGGTTTTTCCGATGTTGGTGGCGCTGGTGGGCGCATGGCTGTTGCCCGCCGGAGTGACGGTTCTGGCCGTTGTGGCCGCATTGGTGCAGACGCTGATGCTGTCGTGGTTGGTCGCTGATATCCACAAGGCCCCTAACATCAATTACTCGTTGCCGTTGTGGGTCGGAGCGGTGGTTTATTACTTGGTCATGACGGGCTTGAGCAGCATCCTGATCATGTTGGCTATGAGGTATGGAACGGACCTGCATTTGCCCGGCTCGCCGTGGACCGAACTGGTGTTGTTCATCGCACTGAACCTTGTGTTGATGGGGGCGCTCTACCTCTACTTTTGCCGTATGCGCGCCTACGACGAGCATGAGCAGCATGCCAACACCGTTCGCTCGATGGGCGACGTGACGCTCTTTTCTACCGAATACCTGAGCGTGTGGCGCAGCAAGCGCTTCCGCTTCCCGATAATATTCTGCTCTGTCCTGTTTCTTCTGCAGCTCTATTTACAGCCCGACTATCCCCTCGCTTTGTACTTTCTCATAGGCTGGCCGTCGTTATTTCTGGGTCAGTGGGTGTTTGGCATCGAGGGCAACTACTTCCACGGCCTGTGGACCAAGCCTTATTCCATCGAGCACGTGTTACTGAACAAGTACAAGTTCTTCATCCTAATCTCGTTGGGCATGGCGGTGTTGCTCATTCCGGCCATTTTCTTCTTGGGGCTACGACCCACCACACTCCTGGCCACGCTCCTGCTCTTGGGTTGCGGCCAAACTCTATTGATGATGCCCACGTGCTTGTTCTCCACGCGCGTGGACCTGTTCACGTCGGCTTTCTTCAACTATCAGGGAACAAATATGGGTATAACCATATATTCACTCGTTATCATTATCCCGATTGCTATTTATATGATTGCTACCCTCGCGATGCCACCGCTGTGGGGTGACGCCATGATGGCAGCCATCGGCCTTGCAGCACTGGCTATTCACCGTCCCTGCATCCGCAAGTTGGCACAGAAGTGGATGGACAATCGGTATGACAACATGGAGAGGTATATGAAATAATTTAGAATTTTAATATTTAGAACAAATGGATATCAAGATAACAAACCTCAAGAAAGTGTATGATGGCATCACGGTGCTCGACATCCCCGACCTGACGCTGGCCTCAGGAGAACTGATTGGTCTGGTGGGTAATAACGGTGCTGGCAAGACCACGCTGATGCGTCTTATCCTCGATGTAATCGGTGCCAGCACAGGCTATGTCGAGAGCGACGGCCGTCGGGTGGATCAGGACGAGTTGTGGAAGACCTATACGGGTTCGTTCATCGACGGCAATTTCCTCATCGACTTCTTCACGCCCGAGGAGTATTTCTCCTTCATCGGTCACATCTACGGCATTGACAAGGACACGCTGGAGCAGCGTCTGAAGCCCTTCGAACCGCTGATGCACGGCGAAATCATGGGCACGAGCAAATTCCTCAAGGACTTCTCACAAGGCAACCGCCAGAAAGTCGGCATCATCGGGGCAATGATGATTCAGCCCAAGGTGCTTATCCTCGACGAGCCCTTCAACTACCTGGATCCGTCGTCCCAGATTATCGTGGCCCGCCTCATCGAACAGCAGAACCGCGAGCTGGGCTCTACCGTGCTCATCTCCAGCCACAACCTCAGCTTCATCACCGACATCTCCTCTCGCATCCTGCTCTTGGAGAAAGGCATCGTCGTGAAGGACCTGGACAACCGCGAGAGAACCGCAGAGGGCGTCCTCAAGGCTTACTTCCAGGAACAGGATACCTCCACCCTACCACCCAGCCCCGAGCAATAGAGAGGTAACAGCCACACGAGGAATCCCGTGTGGCATGTCTTGAACGAACGACCACGCCAAGGCGAGGCCCTACCCGCCAGCAACCAAGCACGGTTCACTGTGCCGAGGCTTTGCCTCGGCCCTCTCTAAACTCTAAACTGCTCGCGCAGCGAGCATCACTTCTAATAAAGAATATATGCCGTCATGGGGGCGAGGATAGCCGTGAGGACGCCTTTCTTGACCTGGAGGCGCTGACGGGTGACGACGTCACGATACTTGCCGTCGGCAAGGGTGACGGGAATAGCTACCCGTGAAGCCTGCTCGTCGAGGTTGATGACCACAGCAGCCTTGTTACCACGTTCCACAATGATCTGCTTACCGTTGTCGCTATAGATGATGTTCTCGGGCTGGTTGACCATGCGGTGGCGGAACTCGTTGACGGCCTTCACCACGGGGTGCTTGAACTCATCATTACCCACCTTGCCGATCTCGTTGTCGCCCCAGTAGTTGTCGCGGGTGCTGCCGTGAGGACGGGAGTAGAACAAGGGCGTGCCATACTTGCGGGCGGTCAGGAAGACCCATCCCAGGCGGATGAGCTCGTCGCTCATGCCGGCCGAGGCGTGTTCGTTGCAATAGGTGTCGTGCGACTCTACCCAGGTCACCAGGTGGGCGGGATCAACCGAGTGGTGCCACGTCAGCAGGTTGTCGGCACGGGCATCGTGCTTGTTGAGGACGTTGCGCAGCACCCAGCCATAGTTGCTGGCGGTCAAGTCCATATACTCGGCATAGCCCTGCTCGGGCACATTGCGGTCCTGCAGCACCTCACCATAGATGAACAGGTCCTCACGGGGCACAGCGAGCCTGAGGCCCTTCACGGCCTTGCGGCCCATAGCCACGTCCCAGAAGTCGTTCTCAGGCGACTTGGGGTCGCGCATCTCGTTAGGCAGGCCGATGTGCTTGGCCGTGTCGTAGCGGAAACCCCTTGCACCGCAGGCCAGCACGTCGTTGACAAACTGCATGTAGTAGTACTGGAAATCGGGATTCTCGGTGTTCACGTCGGGCAACGTACCCATCTCGCCCGTCGTGCACTGGTAGCGGTCGCTATAGTCCTTGATGGGCCACAGGCCGTTGGCATGGAACAGGTTCTCACGGCCATTGACGGCGCTGTCCAGGCGCGCGTTGATCTGCGTGCGGTCAATAACCGTGTGATTGGGCAGCACGTCCACAATCACGCGCAGCCCCAAGCGGGTAGCCTCGTCACACATCGCCTTGAACTCGTCGCGCGTGCCCAGCTGGTAGTTGCCAATGGTCCAGTCGGTCGGCTGATAGTGGTAATACCACTTGCCGTGGCCGAACAGCTGACGGCCACCGTCCTCGCCCACGACGCACTCGTTGATGGGCGACGTCTGCACGATGGTGTAGCCAGCGTCCTTGATCTCGGGCAGGTGCTGCTTGATGGTGTTGAACGACCACGACCAGGCGTGGAGAATAATCTCGTTATTACCCTCGGCCACCTGCGCATGACAAGCCATCAGACCCATAAGGGCAATCAAAACTGTAGAAAAAATCTTTTTCATATACACTAAAATCTTGTTTAATCCTCGCAAAGATAATAAAATAGTTTCTAGTTTCAAGTCCCTAGCCCCATTATTTAGGCTTCCGCACTGTAGAACCCCACCTTGGCGTGGCCGTCCGTAAGGAAAAGGGGACGGCTCTTCCGCCCCACGCCAAGACGCAAAGGCGCTAAGATTTTTTCCAAACAACTTGAACAACAATTATTATTAGACGTTAGACATTAGCTGGCATCCGCACTGTAGGGCCTCGCCTTAGCGTGGCCGTCCGCGTGAAAAGGGGACGGCTCTTCTGGATGAAAAATGCTTGCATTTTTCGGACTGAAGAACCGTCCCCCCGATACCAATCAGAAAATTCAGATATTTCAGTTGTTTGATTGAAGGAGCGCGAATGCCCCCTTTAAACTCTAAACTTTAAACTTTAAACTGCGAGCGCCAGCGAGCATGCGGACGCCCCCTCTAAACTCTAAACTTTAAACTTTAAACTGCGAGCGCCAGCGAGCTGATGCCAATTAGTGAAATTCGTAGTTTCTAAAATCTAATCAATCGTTCAGGATGTAGGTGAGCAGCATCGTCACGTCGGTCAAATTGATCACGCCGTCGCCATTGTAGTCGCCGGCGGGATAGTCCGATGCCGAGGGGCTCTCGTTCAGTATCAGCGTGAGCAGCGTGGTCACGTCGGTCAAGTTGAGCACGCCGTCACCGTTCACGTCACCTGCCGCGACTGCCGCTATCGCAACCCATGCCGAGCCGTTCCAGCGGTAGGGTGTCCAGTTCTTGGCTAGTGCAGCACTCGCATGGGCATTGGTAAACACGTTGCTCTCGCCAGTGTTAAAGAGTACCCTAATGATGCTATTGTTGGAACTGGATCGTGTGGGCAGGGTGTTAATCAGCGTGTTCATGCCAATATTGGTTATCTGGTTCTGATAACAATAAATCTGGTTAATCGAGGTACAGCCTTGCAGGTAGAGCGAGGTCAGTTTGTTGGTGTAGCAATACAGCTCGAGCAGGGAGCTACAGCCTTGAACGTTGAGCGAAGTCAACTGATTGCCATGGGCGTCTAAAAATTCTAATTTCGTCAGGCTTGACACGTTAAGCGAGGTCAGTTGGTTGTTCGAGCAGCCAATCTTCTTCAAGTTGGTGAGGGATGCCACGCTGAGTGAAGTCAATCTGTTATTACCGCATTCCAAATCTCTCAATGCACTGCATCCCTGTATGTTGAGCGAGGTCAACTGGCAGTTATAGCAATTTAATTCACGTAGATAGGTCTTGCCCGACACATTGAGCGTGGATAGATGAGTGTTGTGGCAGTCTAAGACCTCGAGCTTGGAATTGTTGCTGACATTGAGCGAGGTCAACGGGTTACTTAAGCAGTAGAGTGTCTTCAGGTTGGTGAGGGTGGACACGTTAACAGATGACAACTGGTTATCACCGCAATTCAAAGATTCCAGTGCCGTGTTGCCCTCGACAATGAGCGAGGTCAGGCTGTTGTTGTAGCAAGACATGCTAACCAAGGCGGTACAGTCCCGGGTGTCAATATCCGTCAACAACGGATTGCCACGAATTACAGCCGATAGCATATCCCGATTGCCGTAAGCCCTGACATGAGTCAGCTTGGGCTTGTCTTCGATTCTTAATGTGGACAGCTTGTTGTTACGGCAATAGAGTTTGGTGATGTTAGGCAGCGAATTGACAGCGCTCAGATCGGTGATGGCATCGTCCTCGCAGTCCAGATAGGTCAACGCCGTACAAGAGGCCAAACCCGTAATCGTCGCTAAGTTGTCATCGTAGTAGCAGTTCATTATATTTAACGCCGTGTTGCCCGACACATTAAGCGTAGTCAAGTACTTATTGCTGTAACAATTGAGGTTGGTCAGGCCAGTGCAGCCGTGGATGTCGAGGGACGTCAAATTATTGTTGCCGGTAATTTTGGCAGTGGTCATCAGCGGGTTGGTGTGTGCTCTGACGGTGGTCAGATTGGACTTGTTGGTAACTTCCAGCGACGTCAGCTTGTTGTTGCGGCAGTACAGGTATTCCAAATTGGACATCGAGTTGACGGCACTCAGGTCAGCGATCTTGCAGTCCTCGCAGTCTATGTAAGTCATGGCGGTGCAGTCGGCCAGGCCGGTGATGGTCGTCAGGTTGGCGTTCTCGTAGCACTGTAGTTCGTCCAACGCGGTGCAGCCTGACACGTTGAGCGTGGTCAAAGCACAACGGTAGCAAGACAGCGTTCGGAGCTGGGGGTTGTTATGGCAGTCCAGGTAGTATAACTGTGACTTGTTATTCAAATAGAGGCTCGTCAACTTGTTGTTGCCGCAGGCGAGGTATTTGAGCTTGGTACAGTTAGATAAGTCGAGCGAGGTAAGGTTGTTGTCGTAGCAGTAGAGTGTCTCCAGGTTGGTGTACAACTCGATACCCTTCAGGTTGGAGTAGTTCCTGCCGTCCACATGAACCTCGGTAATCAGGTGAATGTCGCTGATATAGCCGCTGGGATAGTACATTAGCAGTTCGGTCCGGAAATTATCATCCGGGAAGTTCGTCGAATTGATGGGCACAGCACTAACCGTGCGCATTTTTTTGAATTTACTCCAATAGGGCGCGTTCCTGTAAGCATTGTAAGACCCGTCGGGAATAATGACTTCGGCATTGTTGTAGGTCGACGCCTTGAAGGCATTCTCGTTATTGATGGTCGGCGGAGTGCTGGCATAGATGCGGATATTGGTCAACGGGCTGTCAAAACCATAGGAACCGATATAGGTCACACCACTGCCGATAGTAACGCTAGTCAAGTTATCGCAGTCACCGAAGGCGTTGTAATCAATCGTTTTCACGCTGTAAGGGATTGTCACGCTTGTCAAGCTGTTGCAACAGGAAAACGCCGACTGACCAATCGAAGTGATGGACGTAGAGATGGAGACACCCGTCAAGTTCACCGACCAACAGAATGCATAATCACCAATCCTGACCACCTCATAATCTACCGGATAAAATGAGCCTACAGTGACCCATGACGGAATGGAAACATATCCGCTGTAACTGTTATAACTGGTGTTCTCGTAGGTCACCTCGCAGGTCTCACCGTCAAGGGCATTAAAGAACATGGTGTAAGACTGATTAGCGAAGTCGTAGGCTGCGGCACCCAAGGCACACGACAGGCAGGCCAGCAATACGCCCAGGGTCTTAAGAGATAAAATCTTTTTCATAAGCATCAGTACGCCTGTTCAAGCCCCCCCAAACAAGGCTTTTTTATTGTTAGGTAAAGAAGAAGCGCAGGGACTTGGTTTGTCGATTGACGGCAAGGGTTGCCGCAAGGGCCAACGCGCTTCTGTATCGTTAATTAATTCTTACAATCAGTTTTCAAAGAGAAGATCACTACAATTGGAGAACTTACTCGCACCGCAAATTTAGAGTAAAAACTCGGCATTTCCAAATAAATCCGCTACAAAAAGTGCAAATATTTTTAGACGTTAGACATTAGACATTAGACGTTAGCTGGCATCCGCACTGTAGGGCCTCGCCTTGGCGTGGCCGTAGGAAAAGGGGACGGCTCTTCTGGATGAAAAATGCCTGCATTTTTCGGACTGAAGAACCGTCCCCCCGATGCCAATCAGAAAATTCAGATATTTCAGTTGTTAATCAACAGAATCAAAATCTTTTTTTGATTTCTTGCGAGCCTTGTGAGCAATCCCAATTCCATAGCGTGGAACCCGAAGGCGCGGATAACGTCTAATGTCTAACGTCTAACGTCTAAAGTCTAATGTGTAACATCTAAAAATCAAAAATCTAGGGACTATGGACTAAAAACTAGAAACTATTTACTATATTTGCAGCCGTAATCAAAACTTCAATTCTTTTTAAACCTGTAAGACATTAACAGAACAAGACAATGAACGAAATTGAAAAACTGCAACCGACGTGCATTTGGCGCAACTTCTATGCGCTGACCCAAATTCCCCGTCCCTCGGGACATGTTGAGAAAATCCAGCAATTCCTGCTCGACTTCGCCAAGAAGGTGGGCGTGGAGGCCTTCCAGGACCCCGCCGGCAACATCGTGATGCGCAAGCCTGCCACTCCCGGTATGGAGAACCGCAAGTGCATCACCATGCAGGCCCACATGGACATGGTGCCCCAGAAGACGCCCGAGTCCAAGCACAACTTTGAGAAGGATCCCATCGAGCCCTACATCGACGGCGAGTGGATCAAGGCCCGCGGCACCACCCTCGGCGCTGACGACGGCCTGGGCGTGGCAGCCATCATG
>CACYSG010000065.1 GCA_902776955.1 uncultured Bacteroidales bacterium
CTGATAGACACAGCCCCGATAGAGCAGGGCGCGGGTGTATTTCTCGCGGTCGCCGTGGTGCTCATAGTAGTCCACCGCCTCGTTGATCACGGCATCGGTTGTGTCGTCGATATAGTTCTTGTAGTGCGATTGGGTGAGCAGCAGGCTATAGTAGGCCCGTTCGGCCTGGTTGAACCCGCCCGGATGGAGAGAATCCAAACGTTGCTGCGCCAATTCATACTGGCGAGCCTTTGACAACAGCGAGTCGATGCCAGCCAATTCGCGCATAGTGGCGGTATCACCGCCCCCGTTGCAACAAGCCAACCCCAGAGCAAGAACAACTATCGCAATGATGATATTTCCCTGTTTCATATTTCTTGTGGTTACTATGTCAATTTTGCCAATATGCATCACGCTAAGCCGCTAAGGCGCCAAGCCATTTTATTTTGCTCTAAATGATTATAAAAAACTTAGCGACTTCGCGCCTTTGCGTGAGGTTCGTAGTTCAGTTGTTAGTCAAATTCGTAGCAATTGAACGCGGATGCCAAATTAGTTCAATTTGCGAAATTCGTAGTTTTCTACTTGCAAAATTACTTCATTTTTCATCAATACTTTCGGCCCGATTTGGCCAAATTATCCCCAAGTGAACTTTTTATTTTTCAATGCATTGATAATCAGTTGTTTAATTTTGTCCAAATGAAGTCAGAATGAAGCCGTTTTTCATTGAATATCCAATTTTTTACAGTAACTTTGCAACTGAATAAGCTAACCTCATATCTTTATGAAAAAGACATTACTTCATACTGCCCTGCTTGCCCTTCTCCTCTTGATGCCGACAGCGGCAGATGCCTACGACTTTGAGGTTGATGGAATCTTCTACAATATCAATAACGACAACGCCTCGGTATCGGTAACCTACAAGACTACCGATTTCATTACCTATAGTGGGGATGTGGTCATCCCCGACACCGTGATACGCAATGGCGTTTGCTATCCTGTCACGGCTATCGGCAACAGTGCCTTCTTTTACTGCCATGCCATGACCAGTGTGACAATCCCTAACACGGTCACTTCGATAGGGTATTACGCTTTCTCGGGTTGTGCCCAACTGACCGAAATCACTCTCCCCGAAACGCTCATCAGCATCGGGAACTGTGCGTTCGAAAATTGCCATAACTTGACCGAGATCGTGATTCCGGATGCTGTTACCACCCTTGGGCAAGACCCTTTCTTCAACTGCCGTAAACTGGAGCGTGCTGTTATCGGTCGTTCAGTCAGTGCCGTCGGCAGCTATCTTTTCAGCGGATGCACCAAGTTGACCAGTGTGACCTGCTGGGCCGTGACGCCTCCCGCTTGCCTCGCGGCGTTATTCATTCACTATGATGTTTATGCCCATGCGACGCTGCATGTCCCGCCCGAATCGCTCGATGACTACAAGTCGGCCATGTTCTGGAAGGAATTCTCCCAAATCCTTGGCGATGCAGTAATTAATATACCCGGCGATGTGAATGGTGATGGCGAGGTCACCGTGGCCGATGCCAACGGCACGATTCACATAATTATCAATGGTGGCAGCAGCGGAGGCCATTCCCGTGTGCCTGGCGATGGTGATGCGGGCACCCTCATCGGTGACGTCAACGGTGACGGCGAGGTCAACATCGCCGACATCAACGCCATCATCGATTACATCCTTCTCAACAGGTGACGACTGACCTTTTCGATATCTCAAATGTTTTTTTATCGGCAATCGATATAATTGCAGATGAGTATAATGACAAACTGATAACGACAACAACATGAAGAGATTACTGTTTTTCACCCTATTAATAACATGTGCCTCACTGGCAGGACATGCTGTCATCGAGGTTGACGGTGTGTTCTATAACACCTATTGGGTCGGTTCGCACCAAGAGGCTGTAGTCGTTGTGGGCGACACCTATGATCAAGACAAGGAGATCAACTATACAGGCTTGGTTCACGCCAACATTCGCGACAGTGTCTCTTTTGATGGAACTACCATGCTGCCTGTCTCCAAAATTGGCTGGGTTGCCTTTCAATGGGCTACCGACCTTGAAGAGGTCACGATCCCCAATACGGTTAAAATCATTGGCGAGGCGGCATTCAACAAGTGTCCCAAATTGCGCAGCATCACTATTCCCAATAGTGTTGTCACCATCGAGGAATGGGGCATTGCCCATAACGAGTCGCTCAGGGAACTGCACCTGGGCAGCGGAGCGGTCAACCTTGACAACAGCGCCATTGTGGGCAATACAGCGCTCGAAGTCATTACCGTTGACGAGAACAACCCAGTCTATGACTCAAGGAATAACTGTAATGGTATCATCACCACGGTGAACAACAGCATGGTGCATGACCGGCACATATTGTTCACAGCTTGCTCACGTACTGTCTTGCCCCGGGAGGTGACATGGATTGCACGCGGTGCTTATCAACATCAAGGTATCACCATGGTCATTCTGCCTGAACAAATTACCAATCTTGAGTATACCTGCTTTGAAGGGTGTGAATATCTGACCGAGATATACAACTTTAGCCATGAACCGCAAGGTTGCATCAGCACCACCTTTGAAGACTACCATTACGAGAACTGCACATTGTATGTCCCTCGTGGCACTAAAGAAATCTACGAGCAGGTTCCCGTCTGGGGGTCTTTCAGGCATATCGAGGAGTTTGATGCCGCCACGATTATCCCTGGTGACGTCAACGGCGACGGAGAGATTACCGTCGCTGACGCTAACGTCGCTATCGAAGTCATCATCAATGGTGGCAGCAGCCATGGGCATTCCCGAGTCCCCAACCCTGACGGCGGCGGTTGGATCAACATTGACGATGTCAACGGTGACGGCGAGGTCAACATCGCCGACATTAACGCCATTATCGATTACATCCTCAGGATTGGACTTTAATCATTTCATCCGTCTATACAATGGCAAAATCGCAGTGTTTTTCAGCTCTGGAAAAGTGAAATGAAGTTCATTTCGCGCCATGTGAATTAATTATTTAATATATATCTGTAAATCAGTGATTTATAACTCGACAAATGAAGTCAAAAACCTACCGAAATCCTTGGTTGTAATCACCTTTTCGCTATAACTTTGCAATCGACAAATGATGTCAATCCGGCGCCCGAAAAACACCCATTTGGGTATTGCGGGACAACCTGACAAGATCGATTTTTGCATGACAGTAAACAGTGATTACTATTAACCAATAAAAAAAATGATGAATATGATGAAAAGGATTCTTTTGTTCTTCGTGATGGCAACGGCTATGTTGATGGCCAATGCCGAGAGTGGCGAGTGGGCCGTGGGCGGACAGGTGGTCTATGGCACCAAGGCCGAAACGGCAGGACTCGGATTGCACGTGAAGCACTGCTTCTCCGATGCCTTGAGGGCCAATTTGTCGAGCAACTACTACTTCAAGCATCATGGGGTGAACGCCTTTGACGTGAATCTCGAGGCCAACTACCTGTTCAACGTGGGCGAGAAGGTGCGTCTTTATCCCTTGGCCGGTGTGGTCTTGGGCATCTGGCATGCCGATGGTGTGAACGTGAGCTACGGTGGCATGAATTTCGGGGTTGACAGCAAGACCAGCTCAAAGTTCGGCGGCAACCTGGGTGGCGGATTTGAGTATTTGCTCAATGACCATGTGGGCCTGAATGCCGAGGTCAAGTACCAGATCATCAGCCATGCCAGCCAGGTGGTGTTCGGCATTGGCGCCTCCTACAGGTTCTAAACTGCAAATGTGAATGTAACTTATTAAAACAAATACGATTATGAACACAAAACTATTCTTCAGGACTGTTGCATTGATGCTTGTCGCACTTGCAGCGATGATGCCGGCCACGATGGCAGCCTACGATTTTCAGGAAGGTGGCATCTACTATCTTGTGAGTGGTAACGAGGTGGCTGTGACCTATGAGACCTCAAACGGCGGTAGCTATAGCGGCGACGTGGTGATTCCCGAGACCGTTTCTCATGCCGGGGTGGAATATGCCGTGACGGCTATCGCTAACAGCGCTTTTTGTCATTGCTATGGTTTGACCAGTATCGAAATCCCCAACTCAATCCGCAGCATTGGCCACCATGCGTTCCTGCATTGCGAGAAATTGCAGCAGGTCGTTGTCCCCAATTCGGTCATCAGCATGGGCCGTTGCGCCTTCCACTGGTGTACGGGCCTTAAGTCGGCCGTAATCGGCAATTCGGTGCCCGTGATTGACGAGTATGCCTTCCAGTACTGCTATCAGTTGACCGACGTGGTAATCGGCTCATCGGTGACTCGTCTCGAGACCAAGCCGTTCTTTGACTGCTATGCGTTGCGCAATGTCACCTGCCTGGCTCCCACGCCTCCTCGAATGATTGAGTGGTATAGCTTTGACGGGTCCAATTACAGTAATGTCACTGTGCACGTGCCTGGCGGTTCGTTGGCTGCCTACAAGGCCGATACCTATTGGGGCTTGTTCAACAGTTATGTGAGCCTGACCAAGGCTACCTCTATCACCCTGGATCAGGCGCTGGTGACCCTGGGCGACGGCGAGGAGGTGCAGCTCACGGCTACCGTCCAGCCTGCCGATGCTAGCGGTGCATTACAGTGGGCTTCGAGCAACACCAATGTAGCGACTGTTGACGCCAGTGGCGTTGTGAGGGGTGTGGGCTCTGGCGAGGCCATCATCACCGCCACCACACTCGACGGCTCTGAACTGTCGGCACAATGTGTCGTGCGTGTGCGTTCGACAGGTGTGCAGCGCGACAACGTGCTCACTGTCCCCTCGGTGGTTATGGTGGAGTCGGGCATGAGTTATGAGCTGCCCGTGACAATGCGCAATGTGGCGGGAATCAGTGCCTTGCAGTGCGACCTCGTGCTGCCCGACGGTATTGAACTGGCACAGGAAGACGGCAACTATCTGATTGACGTGAACAGCGAGCGTCTGGCTTCAAGCCATATCTTGAACATCAGGCAACTCCCGTCGGGTGACTTGAGGATACTCATCACCTCGTTGCTGGCCGACCCGTTCAACGGTAACGACGGAGACTTGTTCATATTGCACCTGAATGTCGCTCCTGATGCGCAAGAGGGCCTTTACCCCGTGCAAATCAACAACGTCGTGATGGCCGACGTCAATGCGTTGACCTATCATGCGCCCGATGTAGCGGCCAACTTTGTCGTCAAGAATACACTGAAGGGTGACGCCAACGGCGACGGCATGGTCGATGTGGGTGACTATGTGACCACTGCCAATTACATCATGGAGCTGAATCCTGAACCGTTCATGTTCAAGGGGGCCGATGTTGATGAGAACGGAACCATCGACGTGGGCGACCTCGTGGGCATCACCAACATCATCATGGGCGACTATGAGCCTAATGCCGAACCTGACCCTGAGGGTGGGGTGGAGATGGCTGGCACATGCGCCAACAGTGGGAATACCTGCACCATGACCCTTGAACTCACCAATGACATGGCCCTGACCGCTTGGCAGATGGACATCACCCTGCCCGAGGGCATGACGCTGCAACAAGCCGCCCTCACCTCGCGTGCCGCTGGACACTACCTGGTGGTGGCAGGTCAGGATAAGGGCCGTGTGAAGCTGTTGGGCTCCTCG
Source organism: uncultured Bacteroidales bacterium (assembly GCA_902776955.1). Lineage (GTDB taxonomy): Bacteria > Bacteroidota > Bacteroidia > Bacteroidales > Muribaculaceae > Sodaliphilus. The sequence goes on from CACYSG010000065.1 coordinate 5,603, forward strand.
CCCCTGAATGCCGAGGTGCTGGGCAACGAGGGCGCATTGCTCACGCTCACGCTCGACAACAACGGCGGCGACGGTGAAGTGACGTTCGACAACATCGTGCTGGCCGAACCCGACATGACCACCCACAGGGTAGGTGCCTTCAAGGTGAATGCCGAGGGTAGCGGCGTCAAGGAGGTCAAGAGCGATGTGCGCATCTATGCCCAGGGCGGCAACATCGTTGTCGAGACGCCTGTCGAGACCACAGTTGAGCTGATCGCCCCCAATGGCATGACGCGAGTCGAGAAAGCCGAAGCCGGTATCAACACCTACCGTGCCAACCGCGGCATCGTCATCGTCCGTGCCTCGGGCCAGGTGGCTAAACTCAAAATCTAAGCCTCAAAACTGATTCAGAAAAGTTCAATAGTCGACGGGTGCGGCACCAGCAAGAGTGTCGCACCCGTTCTTTACTGCAATAATGAGGCAAGTCCTTGTCTTTAGCGTGATTTCGACGAAATAATTTATGTTACAGGTTCATCTTTATGCGTTATCAGTATTTTTTCGGGGGAAATTGTTGCAGATGAACAGGAAATTCCGTTATTTTGTGGATAAATCTCACGTTTAATCCAAAAAACCATTAATTATGAAACAAAAATTACTCGCATTTTTCGCGCTGGCCCTGATGGCTGCACTCCCCGCCAGCGCCGATTACCAGATTGATGGCCTTAACTACTCGGTCCGCAACAACGAGGCTACGGTAACGAGCCAAGTAAACGGTGGTCAAAACCCAGGTGGGGACCTCGTCATCCCCGATTCTATCAGCGTTTATGGCAGGACATACCCGGTCACAACCATTGGCATTCAGGCCTTCTACGATGACAAAATAACTAGTGTGGATATCCCTCGTACTATTACCAAAATGGATTTTGGTGCGTTTGTTGGTTGCTATAGCCTGGAGCGCGTCAATATCCATGATTGGGAAGCTTGGTGCAAGATGACTTTTGTCAACAACTGGGCCAATCCCCTGTTTTATGCCAATCGTCTTTTCCTAGATGGCGAGGAATTGACCGAAGTGGTTATTCCCGGTTCTATCACTGCCCTCAACAACTTTGTCTTTGTGGGTTGGCAATCCTTGAAAAGCGTAGTCATTCCTAATACAGTCACATCCATTGGTACTGAAGCGTTTTGCTACTGCTACAACTTGGAAAATATCGAGATTCCTGCGGGGGTCGATACTATCGGTAGTGCTGCGTTCGGGCATTGTAAAAGTTTGACAAGTTTAATACTACCTCCCAAAATCAGAACCATTGGCATGGGTACGTTTGGCAGTTGCGAAAAACTGACTGAAATGGTTATCCCCGACTCAGTCACCTATATCGGGAACGGGGCGTTCACCTACTGCTATTCACTCGAGAGCGTCTACATCCCCGACGGTGTCACTTACATTGGCGAGAGGGCGTTTGAATATTGTCCCTTGACGAGTATCGAATTCCCTAATTCGCTCACCACCATCGCTGACGGAGCATTCGGCTTCTGTAATAGCTTGACAAGTATACATATTCCTGCTTCGGTTTTATCTATCGGTAAGAGAGCATTCGGTTTCAGCGGTGCTATTGAACACATCAGCGTGGATAGCGACAACCCGATCTACGATTCACGCGGCAACTGCGAAGCGCTCATCGAGACCAACAGCAACACGTTGTTATATGGCACCGTTAATACCATCATCCCCAATACGGTGACCTCGATCAACGAATTGGCATTCTATCGGCGCAAAGGCTTGACAAGTATCGAAATCCCCAACTCGGTTGTTTCTATCGGTTATTGTGCTTTCACTTATTGCCCAGATTTAGCTCAGATAAACATCCCCAACTCGGTCACTACCATCGGGAGGGAAGCGTTTGATTACTGTACTGAGCTGTCATGCGGCATTGACATTCCCAATTCGGTCACTCTTATCGGCGAGAGTGCGTTCCGTGGTTGTCGTAAGATGCCATATGTGACCATTGGTAGCGGTGTGGACTCTATCGGCAAAGAGGCTTTCTCTTATTGCTATTATCTGGAACACATTACGGTGAACGGCGATAATCCCAAATATGATTCGCGCGGCAACTGCGATGCCCTCATTGAGACGAGCACAAATACACTGTTGTATGGCGCTGGCAACACGGTCGTCCCCAACACGGTCACCACCATCGCCCCGAGGTCCTTCTCCTATATGAAAAGCTTGACAAGCATTGACATTCCCAATTCGGTAACCCACATTGGCGAGATGGCGTTTTTAAGCAGTAGCTTGCGCGACTTGACTATACGTGATGGTGACAACGAGGTCACCATCGACAAGCAGGCGTTCGAGTATTGTGGCGAACTCCTCGCCGTCCATCTCCCCAACTCGGTGACTTCGGTCGGCCAGTCAGCCTTCCACGCCTGCAACAAGCTGGAGGAGTTCACCATTGGTAGCGGTTTGAAGGTCATTTCCGATAAAATGGTCAATAACTGCGTTAAACTGAACAGACTAATCATCGGCAGTGCGGTAGATACCATCGGCACCGAGGCGTTTTACAACTGTTATAGATTAACCGATATCACATGCCTGGCGATTACCCCGCCCAGGGCCGCTCCCGACATTTTCACCTATTATCATGCCAATCCCTCAATTTATAATGCCACCCTGAGCGTGCCTCTCGCCGCGGTAGAGGCTTACCAGGCGGCTTCACCCTGGAGCGAGTTCACCAACATCGTCGGCATTCTCATCGGTGGCGACATCAATGGCGACGGCGAGTTGACCGTGTCCGACTTGAGCGTGCTCATCAACCTGATACTGAGTGACGGCGAGCTGCCCGCAAGCGCCGACGTCAACGGCGACGGCGTGGCTAACATGACCGACGTCACCCTCCTCATCAACGGGATGCTGAACGCTGAATAACCCGCCACAAAACAGGCGATCCTGACGCATTTCGTTTCATGCGTTGATAACCGCAAGAGACGTCACCAAGAAGTGAACCCCAAGAGTGCTTTCTCCTCACTTTTGGGGCTCATTTTTAGGCATTGTCGATGTTTTTCGGGGAAAAATGTTGCAGATTAACAGGAAATTCCGTTATTTTGTGGATAAAACTAACGTATAATCCCAAAATCCATTAATTATGAAACAAAAATTACTCGCATTTTTCGCGCTGGCCCTGATGGCTGCACTCCCCGCCAGCGCCGATATTGAGGTTGACGGCTTATTCTACTCAGTCTATAACAACGAGGCTACGGTAACAGGCCAAGTCAACGGTGGTCAAAATCCTGGTGGGGACCTCGTCATCCCCGATACGGTTGACATTTATGGTAGGATTTACCCTGTCACCGCCATTGGCACCAATGCTTTCCATAGTGACAACATTACGAGTGTGGATATTCCCCGCACGATTAATAAAATGTATTTTGGTGCGTTTATTAACTGCAACAAGTTGGAGCGGGTCTATATCCATGATTTGGAAGCATGGTGCAAGATTACTTTCAATAACAATTGGGCTAACCCCCTGTACTATGCTTATCATATCTATTTGAATGGCGAAGAGTTGTCTGATTTGGTCATCCCGAATTCAATCACCCAAATCAATAACTGGGCTTTTATTAACGGTCTAAGTATTACAAGTGTCACCTTGCCCAACACGCTCAAGTCGATTGGTGTTGAGGCGTTTGCCTACTGCGAGAATATCGAGAGCGTTGTCATTCCCAACTCGGTCGACACCATCGGCTCTTTCTCGTTCAGGTCATGCAAGAACATGAAAAGCCTCACATTGCCTAACAACATCAAGACAATCGGGCAATGCACCTTTGAAAGTTGCTGGGAACTGGATAACGTCGTCATTCCCGAATCGGTTACGGTTATCGATGAACATGCCTTCCGCAACTGCGGCAAGCTTGCTAATGTCACTTTCCCACAAGGGCTCACTTCCATCGGCAATGAGGCATTTAATGGCTGTCCTATTACCAGTCTCGAGTTTCCTAATTCGCTTCTTAAAATCGGCACTTTTGCCTTCGCTTCATGTCAAAGTCTGGAAAGCCTATATATACCCAGAAATGTCGAGTCCATCGGGAACGGCGCCTTCGCCTACTGTAACGAGTTGACGAGCATCGTTGTGGATAGCAATAACCAGTATTATGATTCGCGTGGCGACTGCAATGCCGTCATCGAGACGAGCAGCAACACGCTGGTGAAGGGATGCAACAACACCGTCATCCCCAATGACATCGTCGCTATTGGCACCTATGCGTTCTACGCATGCCAGGGTCTGACCAGTGTTGACATTCCCAATACGGTTGTTTCCATAGGCACCTATGCATTCTGGATCTGCAACAATCTTGCTCATCTCAACCTGGGCAATTCTCTCGTTACAATTGGTATAGGTGCGTTTGGACATTGTGTCGGGCTCACCAGCGTTGTCATACCCAACTCGGTGACCACCGTGGGCGACAGGGCATTCGAATCTTGCAAATATTTGGCCGATCTGACCATTGGCAACGCCGTTGACTCTATCGGCAAACAATCGTTTACGGGTTGTACAGGTCTGATGAATATCGTTGTGGGCCCTGAAAACCCCAAATATGATTCGCGCGACAACTGCAACGCGTTTATCGAGACAAGCACCAACACGCTGTTGTTCGGCGGTGGCAACGCGACCATCCCCAACACGGTCACCACCATCGCCCCGAAGGCCTTCAACTTAATGAAAAGCTTGAGGAGCATCGTAATCCCCAATTCGGTAACCCACATTGGCGAGATGGCGTTTTTTAACAGCAACTTGCGCGACTTGACAATCCTTGACGGAGATAACGAGGTGACCATCGACCAGCAGGCATTCCAGTACTGCGGCGAACTCCTCGCTGTCCATCTCCCCAACTCGGTGACTTCGGTCGGCCAGTCGGCCTTCTACGCCTGCAACAAGCTGGAGGAGTTCACCATTGGTAACGGTCTGACGGTCATCTCCGACAAGATGGTCCATAACTGCATTAAACTGAGCAAACTGGTCATCGGCAGTGCGGTTGATACCATCGGCATCGAGGCGTTTTACAACTGTTATAGATTAACCGATATCACATGTCTGGCGATCACCCCGCCCAGGGCCGCTCCCGACATCTTCACCTATTATTATGCCAATCCCTCAATTTATAATGCCACCCTGAGCGTGCCCCTCGCTACTGTAGAGGCCTACAGGGCGACCTATCCCTGGAGCGAATTCACCAACATCGTCGGCATTCTCATCGGTGGCGACATCAATGGCGACGGTGAGTTGACCGTATCCGACTTGAGCGTGCTCATCAACTTGATACTGAGTGACGGCGAGCTCCCCGCGAGCGCCGACGTCAACGGCGACGGCGTGGCCAACATGACCGACGTCACCCTCCTCATCAACGGGATGCTCAACGCCGAATAACCCGAAATAAAAAACAAAAAGGGCCGGTTCCCCAATCGAGGAACCGCCCTTTTTTTACACGCGTCATTTCCGTCATTTCCGTCATTTCCGTTTTATCCGTTATCTCCGTTATATCCGTTTTCTCCGTTATCTCCGTTCCACCGCCCTGCAGCCAATGACCTGGAGCGAGCCCGCGTTCGCGACCGCAAACAAAAAAATGCGGTTTTTTGTTTGGCGCTCCGCTCAACTTGCATTATCTTTGCAGTTTAAATTGTTGTGCTGTTGTAGGGCACAACGCAAACCCTTAATTATCAACAACTTATTATGATTAACATCAAGTTTCCTGACGGCAATGTACGTCAATACGAGAGCGGTGTAACGCCTCTGGACATTGCCAAGAGTATTAGCGAAGGCTTTGCGCGCAACGTGCTGGCCGCATCATTAAACGACGAGGAATGGGATATCTCACGCCCCATTTGTATGGATGGCGATATCAAGTTCTTCAAGTGGGAAGACGCCGAGGGCAAGCACGCCTTCTGGCATACATCGGCACACCTCCTGGCCGAGGCCCTGCAGGAGCTGTACCCCAGCGTGCAGTTCGGTATCGGTCCGGCTATCGAGAACGGTTTCTACTATGACATCGACACTGGTGGCAACCCCTTGACAGATGCTGACTTCGCCAAGATTGAGAAGAAGATGATGGAACTCGTCCAGAAGAATGAGGACGTTGTCCGTGCCGACATCAGCAAGGCAGACGCCTTGAAGTTCTTCGGCGACAAGGGACAGAGCTTGAAGTGCGAGCTCATCAACGACCTTGAGGACGGTCACATCACTACATATACCCAGGGCAACTTCACCGACCTGTGCCGTGGCCCGCACATCCCGTCGACCGGCGCCATCAAGGCCGTGAAGGTGATGTCGCTCGCCGGCGCCTACTGGCGCGGTGACGAGACACGCCCGCAGCTCACACGCGTCTATGGTATCTCCTTCCCCAAGAAGAAGATGCTCGACGAGTACCTGGTGCTCCTCGAGGAGGCCAAGAAGCGCGACCACCGCAAGATCGGTAAGGAGATGGAGCTCTTTGCCTTCTCGCCCAACGTGGGCCAGGGTTTGCCCCTGTGGCTCCCGAAGGGTGCCGCCCTGCGCAACCGCCTGCAGGACATGCTCGCCAAGATTCAGAAGCGCTACGGCTACCAGCAGGTGATCACCCCGCACATCGGCAACAAGCTGCTCTATGTCACCAGCGGCCACTATGCCAAGTACGGTAAGGACTCGTTCCGTCCCATCACCACCCCCGAGGAGGGCGAGGAGTACATGCTCAAGCCCATGAACTGCCCCCACCACTGCGAGATCTACAAGACTTCGCCCCGCAGCTACCGTGACCTGCCCATCCGCTATGCCGAGTTCGGTACCGTTTACCGCTATGAGCAGAGTGGTGAGCTTCACGGCCTGACCCGCGTGCGCAGCTTCACTCAGGACGATGCCCACCTGTTCTGCACCCCCGACCAGTTGAAGCAGGAGTTCCTGGGTGTGATGGACATCATCTCGTTTATCTTCAGGGTATTCGGCTTCAACTACGAGGCCCAGATCTCGCTGCGTGACCCCAACAACAAGGAGAAGTATGTGGGCACCGAAGAAAACTGGGAGAAGGCCGAGCGCGCCATCATCGAGGCCTGTGAAGAGAAGGGCCTTGTGGCCAAGCAGGTGACCGGCGAGGCCGCCTTCTACGGTCCCAAGCTCGACTTCATGGTCAAGGACGCCCTGGGACGCCGCTGGCAGTTGGGTACCATCCAGGTGGACTACAACCTGCCCGAGCGCTTCCAGCTTGAATATACCGGCGCCGACAACCAGAAGCACCGTCCCGTCATGATCCACCGCGCACCCTTCGGTTCGCTGGAGCGCTTTGTGGCCGTGCTGCTCGAGCACACCGCCGGCAAGCTGCCCCTGTGGCTCGTTCCCGACCAGTGCGTCGTGCTCCCCATCAGCGAGAAGTTCAACGACTACGCCCATCATGTGGCCGACGAGCTCAACAAGCTCGACGTGCGCGCCATCGTCGATGACCGCAACGAGAAAATCGGTCGCAAGATCCGTGATAACGAGCTCAAACGCATCCCCTATCTGCTCATCGTAGGCGAAAAAGAAGCCTCTTGCGAAGAAATTTCTATAAGAAAACAGGGCGAAGGTGATCAAGGTTCGAAAAAAATTACTACCTTTGCGGCCGATATTAATCGCGAAGTGGCAGAAATGACCAACTTTTAAGCCACTTCCGTGCGACGTGTGTCGTATGGAAGTGCTTGATTGTCACGATAATACTAACTTTTTTAAACTGCTGAATGAACAAAAAACCGTATCGTCCCGGGCCCAAGCGCCCGAGCAATGCCACCAGGCCCAGAGGCCGTAATCGCCAAATGGCCGGCAAAAAAGAAGACACCAACGCGATAAACGATGAAATTCGTGCCAGCGAGGTGCGCCTGGTGGGTGACAACGTGGAGCAGGGCATCTATCCCATCGATGAGGCCTTGAAAATCGCCGAGGGGCAAGGGCTTGACCTGATTCTTATCGCCCCCCAAGCCGAGCCTCCCGTGTGCCGCGTGATGGACTACCAGAAGTTCAAGTTCCAACAGCGCAAACACGCCAAGGAACAGAAGGCCAAGTCCACCAAACTCGTGGTCAAGGAATCTTCAAGGGACGTTCCATCCTGTTCAAGGAACAGGGTGAGGTGCTGCTCCTCAGGTTTGCCAATGACCTCGAAGAATATGGCAAGCTCGACCAGATGCCAGTGCTCGAGGGAAAGCGCATGACCATCATGCTCTCGCCCAAGAAGCCCGGCAGCAAGAAAAAGGACGCTACCGCTAGCAACAACGATGCGGTACAGCAGGACAACACTCCCGAAGCCGAGGAGTGAACAACACGTGAGAAGGAAGAGCATCAGGCTTGGTAAGTGCCTGGTCTCGATTAATTAATAACATTTTTTAAACTAAAACAAAATGCCAAAAGTTAAAACAAATTCCGCTGCCAAGAAAAGGTTCACCTTTACCGGCACCGGGAAGATTAAAAGAAGACATGCTTACAAGAGTCACATCCTGACCAAGAAGAGCAAGAAGCGTAAACGTAACCTGGGTAAGATGAGCATCGTGGACAAGGCCAACTTGAACATCGTGCGTCAGCTCCTGGTGAAGTAAACAACTCTCATATTGTTTCTTTTAATCATCAAGATTTTTATCATTTTATTATTAACCGAATGTCTAGCTCAAAGTGCCGCTAACGGCCGCTAGCAATCAAAACTTTTTAAAAAAATGCCAAGATCAGTTAATCACGTGGCTTCAAGAGCCAAACGCAAGAAAATCTTAAAACTTACAAGGGGTTACTTTGGCGCTCGCAAGAACGTCTGGACCGTTGCTAAGAACACCTGTGGATCCAGCGTATCAACGCTGCCGCTCGCCTGGAGGACCTCTCCTACAGCAAGCTCATGGGGCTGATTCACAAGGCTGGTATCGAGATCAACCGCAAGGTGCTCGCCGACCTCGCCATGAACAATCCCGCCGCTTTCAAGGCAATCGTTGACGAGGCTAAAAAGCACGCCTAATCAACACGCGTTCATTCCAAAGAAATAATTCCGCAAAATGCTACCAGGCTCCCTGTCCGAAACAGGGAGCCTGTTTTCTTGTTGTCAAAACACGTCTAGTGCCCTCTAGCCGTCCGCCCATCGGCGTCCAGTCCGATGGTGTATTGCGGGCCTGTGGCCCGCACCACTGGTGCCGTCCGCCCGTCTGCGTCCAGCCCGTCGGTGTATTGCGGGCCTGTGGCCAGCACCAGTGCCCTGCTACTCGTTGTACAGGTTGATGTATTCCATGATGCTGTCGATGGCCTCCTGCCGCATGTCAAGCCGCAGCGAGCCGTCATGCAAGACATTGGCGAGAGTAGGATAAATCAACGGCCACCCAGAGGCATTCTCGGTGTGCATATAGCCCTGGGCGTCGATGAGGGCCGAAATCAACGCCACGCTGAAGCTCTTGCCCTTGTTTTTCTTCACTGCCAGATGACCCAGCTCGATTGCCTCGTCTACCTCAAAGTAGTTGCTCATCGCCCTGGCATAGGCATACACCGCCAGCGTCCCCGCATCCAGCTTCTTGACCAGTTTTTTCTCGTCCTTGGCTTTATAGCGCCCCATCAGGTATTGGCCCAGTTGTTCACCCACGGTAGTGCCGTCAAAGTTCCAGCCTATCTTGTTGATGACCGCGAGGCGCACATCCACCGGCTCTTTCTTGTTGGCCAGGAAATTGAGCAGTGTCGTCGGAAGGTCATACTGCATCTCCTCGGTTGCCATCTGCACCATGGGATGGTCAGCGTAGGCGTCGGCAAAGTGGGTCGAGGTCAGCGGCGAGTCTGCCCAACTGGCGATACAGGCCAGCAGCATGGTGATTGCAGTTAATAGTCGTTTCATAGTCGTTCTTGCGTTTGGTGGTTATCTCGCAGGCAAAGGTACTATTATTTTCATTAATTATGGGATAATAATCGCAATTATTAGAATTATTATTGGATATTTCACCGAAAAAGATACTATATTTGCATGAAATAAACTCGCATTTATTAACTTTTTTAAATTTTAAACCTTTACTGTTATGAACAAAAAATCATTTTTCAAGACCTTGTTAATCGTGTGCCTCATGGCCTTGCCCCTGAACGTGATGGCCGATGACTATCCCCGTGGTGATTGTAACCAAGATGGAATTGTGAATATCACCGATGTCTCCACGCTGATCACTTATGTGCTCAATAACGTCTGGCCTGGCGGCACTGATTCCAACTACCAGACCTATACCGTCAATGGCGTGTCGTTCAAGATGATAAAGGTCGAGGGTGGCTCATTTATGATGGGCGCTATAGATGGAGACAATGACGCTTATAATGACGAAAAACCGGCTCACAATGTTATATTATCCGATTTCCGCATTGCCGAGACCGAAGTGACCCAAGCCCTGTGGGAGGCCGTGATGGGAACAAACCCAAGTCCGTACACAGACGACCCGAATTGCCCTGTGGAGAATGTCTCCTGGATTGATGCTCATACTTTTATCGCCAAGCTAAACATGCTCACCGGCAAATCATTCCGCTTGCCCACCGAGGCCGAGTGGGAATATGCTGCACGTGGGGGCATCCATAGCCAAGGCTATTTGTATGCAGGAGGCAATAACATGAATGAGGTGGGGTGGTACTGGGACAATTGCTCTGTCAACGGCGTTCGCAGGACGCATCCCGTTGGAACCCTGGCTCCTAATGAATTAGGACTCTACGACATGAGCGGTAACGTGTGGGAGATTTGTCAAGACAGGTATGCATCCGATTATTATAGCAATTCCCCCGTATATAACCCCACAGGACCGTCTACAGGAACCAACATAAACGATCGTGGAGGTAGCTGGTACAATGATGCCACGAAATGCCGCGTGACTTACCGTGACCATGACTCATTTTCTGGTTCAGCCCACGCAGGCCTCCGCCTCGCCATGTAACGTAATGGGCATCTCGTTTCGTCGAGATTTTCATGATCAGCGATTTAACCGGGCTTCTTGAGGGTAACCCCTCAAGGAGCCGGTCTCTATCATAACTTATTCCGATAGTCAAAGGCTATGATTTCGGCATTTTACGGTAAATGGCAGTTTTTGCCAGAATTGTTGAAATAATAATCAAGAATTATATTTTTTGTCATTTTTTTTGTACTTTTGCAGGGTTACGGTGTCATTCCCTGTCGGTGTGCAGGCTTGTGACATGGGTGACTTTTTTTGAGAAATAACGGCGTTATTGACGCTTTGTGTTTGACGAACAGGAATCTGGCAGTTCCAAAACAAAACTAATTGTCAAAACAGAGCAACAGTTGACGCCCAACGTTAGTGTATTGTGTGCCGGCGTGAGTTGGCCCATATATACTTTTCGACGTGGGCTTTGGCGTTGCTCGTTCAGACAATTAGGGCATGCCAGAGCCTCTGTTCGTGGGACGAGTGACAAGAAAACTCCCCACGTCGTTTTTTTATATGGAGAGCAGCCTGAATTTCGGGGGGTTATAAGGCAGAACCTAATAATCGAATACGATAATGAGAAAAATGCATGTTTTTCTATTGTTGCTCTTAATGGCGTTGCCACTAGGAGCCCGTGCCGAACTGCTCATGGGGGATGTTAATAGTGATGGCATTGTGAGTCTTGATGATGTGGCAACGCTTATTTGTTATCTGCTATCCAGTGACGATTCTGGCGTCAATCTGGTGAATGCCGATCTCTATCAAGACTCGAGAATCAACTTGAGTGATGTGACACAGTTGATAAGTCTTGTGAAATGCATGCAGGATAATCCCGAGACACGGGTCTTTTCGGTCAATGGCGTCGAATTCACCATGGTCGTTGTCGAGGGCGGCACGTTCACCATGGGCGCCACTCCCGAGCAGGGCGACGATGCGTGGGATAATGAGATGCCCGCCCATGAGGTGACACTTTCGACCTTTGGCATCGGCCAGACCGAGGTGACCCAAGAGTTGTGGATGGCAGTGATGGGCGACAATCCAAGCTACTATTCCAGTGCGCTGGGGCATGGCGACAATCTGTTGCGCCCGGTCGAGTGGGTGTCATGGGACGACTGCCAGGCGTTTATCGCTCAGTTGAACGAAATAACGGGACAGACGTTCAGGCTGCCCACCGAGGCAGAGTGGGAGTTTGCAGCGCGTGGAGGCAACAGGAGTCGGGGCTATAAATACGCCGGCAGCGACTCGATCGACGAGGTTGCCTGGTACTGGATTGACCAAGCCTCGGCTCAGGAATGTATAGGTACCAAAACCGTGGCAACCAAATTGCCAAACGAGCTGGGCCTCTATGACATGAGCGGCAACGTGTGGGAGTGGTGCCAAGATGATTACGGCAGCTATGACACTCAATCACAGACCACTCCGACAGACCCGAATGCCGAAAACACCTTCAAGGTTTATCGCGGTGGCGCTTGGGGCCACGAAGCCCGGTATTGTCGTGTCTCGGCCCGCAACTACAGCATCCCGGACTATACCATCTTTACCCTAGGCCTCCGCCTCGCCATGTGATGATAGAGGCAAGATAACCATCTGCAAGAAATAAAAATGGTTGGACGCACATCGTGTCCAACCATTCTTGATGATTGCGGGTATAAGCCTGTTTTACTTCACAAGCAGCGTACCGGTCTTGCCCTGCAGGGCCTCGCGGGCCTTGTCGAGCGAGGTGATCAGGGCGGTGCCGCCCGTGGTGTTCTCCACGAAGCTGATGCACGACTCAACCTTGGGCAGCATGCTGCCGGGGGCGAAGTGACCCTCCTTGATGTACTCGCGGGCCTCGGCGATGGTCATGCGGTCGAGATCCTTCTGGTCGGGCTTGTTGAAGTTGATGGACACCTTCTCCACGGCGGTAAGGATCACCAGCATGTCGGCGTTTAGGTCCAGGGCCAACTTGGCGCTGGCGCGGTCCTTGTCGATGACGGCAGCCACACCCTCATAGTCGCCGGGGCCGTTCTCCACAACGGGGATGCCACCACCACCCACGGTGATGACCACGCTGTGCAGACCCACCAGCTGCTCAACGATGGGCAGTTCGACGATCTTGACGGGAATGGGCGAGGGCACCACGCGGCGGTAGCCACGGCCTGCATCCTCGACAAAGGTATAACCCGTCTCGGCCACGATGCGGTCGGCGTCTTCCTTGCTGTAGAACATGCCCACGGGCTTGGTCGGCTTCTGGAAGGCGTCGTCGTTCTTGTCAACAACCACCTGAGTCACCACAGCGGCGCAGGGCTTGTTGATGCCACGGCGGGCCAGCTCACGCTCAACGGCCTGCTGCAGGTGATAACCGATGTAACCCTGCGTCATGGCGCCGCACTCGGGGAACGGCATGGCGGGAGTGCCGCCGCCGTTGTTGGCCGAGTACTCAAAGGCCAGGTTTACCATGCCCACTTGGGGACCGTTACCGTGGCCGATAACGACGTCGTAACCCTCCTCAACGAGGTCCACGATGGTCGATGCGGTACCTTTCACCAGGTCCAGCTGCTCTTGGGGAGTCTTGCCCAGGGCGTTGCCGCCCAGAGCGATAACAAGACGTTTGCTCATAATATCGTGTTGTCTTATTTTTGTTTTAGTGAATGTTGTTCAACAAAGATTAATGATTAAAGTCTATGAGTAATCACCCATTAACCTTTAACCATTAACCTTTAAACTTCAGTTCACCATAGTGAACTGATTGAATTATTTCAAGGTGGCGTACATCACGGCCTTGATGGTGTGCATGCGGTTCTCGGCCTCGTCAAACACCTTGGATTGCGGGCTGCGGAACACCTTGTCGGTAACCTCCATCTCGGGCAGACCGAACTTCTTGTGGATGTCAACACCGATGGTGGTCTCCAGGTCGTGGAACGAGGGCAGGCAGTGCAGGAAGATGGCGCCGGGGTTGGCGTTGGCCATAACGGCGTCGTTCACCTGATAGGGGCTGAGCAGCTTGATGCGCTGTTCCCAGATCTCGTCGGGCTCACCCATCGATACCCAGATGTCGGTATAGATGACGTCAGCGTTCTTGGTGCCCTTCTTCACGTCCTCGGTCAGCGTGATGGTGCAGCCGTTCTCCTTAGCGATTGCCTTGCAGGTCTTAACGAGCTTGTCGTCGGGCATGTTGTCCTTGGGACCGCAAGCGACGAAGTTGATACCCAACTTGGCCGATACGACCATCAGGGAGTTAGCAACGTTGTTGCGGGCATCACCCATGAAGACCATCGTCAGGCCCTTGTAGTGACCGAAGTGCTCCTCGATGGTGAGGACGTCGGCCAGCATCTGGGTGGGATGGAAGTCGGTGGTCAAACCGTTCCACACGGGTACACCGGCGTGCTTGGCAAGGTTCTCGACAATCTGCTGGTCGAAGCCGCGGTACTCGATACCGTCAAACATGCGACCCAGCACCTTAGCGGTGTCCTCGAGTGACTCCTTCTTGCCCATCTGCGATGAACCGGGATCGAGGTAGGTAACACCCATACCCAGGTCATTGCCTGCTACCTCAAACGAGCAGCGGGTTCTTGTCGAGGTCTTCTCAAACAAGAGCACGATGTTCTTGCCGGCAAGGTACTTGTGGGGAGTTCCGGCGCGTTTCATGCGCTTGAAATCCTTAGCGAGCTCGAGTAAATACTGAATCTCTTCGGTCGAGAAATCGAGTAACTTCAGGAAACTTCTTCCAGATAAACTTCTTGGCATAATTCTAAAATGTATTAAAAGATTAAATATGAATATAATTGTTTGTAATTGATCTCAGTTTTTTTGTTGTCGGTCTCAGGTCCTTAAAGTCCTTAAAGTCGTTAAATACTCTCTCTAAACTCTAAACCCTAAACTCTAAACTGCGCCTTCGGCGCCTAGTCCCTCCACAGCGGCATGCTCATGCAGCGGGGGCCGCCGCGACCGCGGGAAAGCTCGCTGCTGGGAATCTCCAGCACCGTGATGCCCTCGTCGCGCAGGATGGCGTTGGTCACGTTGTTGCGCTCATACACGATCACCTTGCCCGGAGCGATGCACAGCGTGTTGCTGCCGTCGTTCCACTGCTCGCGTTCGGCGGTGATGAGGTCGCCGCCGCCACACTTGATCAGGGTGACATGCTCCAGACCCAGCGATTCCGCCAGAATCTCCTCCAGCGTCTCCTCCTTGCGTTCGAGCTTGATGTCCTCGCCCTCGCCACGCGTGAGCTTGAAGACCTCAAGGGGACCCAGGATGCCGGGATGCACGGTGAACTTGTCGTGGTCAATCTGGGTGAACACGGTGTCCAGATGCATAAAGGCGCGCGTCTCGGGGATATGGATCGCCAGCACGGTGTCGATGGCAGCGTTGCCGTTCTTGAAGATGTTCTTGGCAATCAGCTCGATGCCGTCGGGCTCGGTGCGCTGGCTGATACCGATGGCGAGCGTGTGCTCGTTCAGGTTCAGGATGTCGCCGCCCTCGATGCGGTAGGGCAGGTCGCGGTCATAGTAGTGCTCAACTTCCTTGAAGTCGGGGTGATACTTGAAGATGTAGTCACCGTAGATGGTCTCGCGGCAACGCGTTACCGAGAACATGCGGTTGATGCTCACGCCAGTGCCGATGCAGGCAAACGGGTCGCGCGTGAAGTACAGGTTGGGCATCGGCTTAACCACAAAACGGCTGTCGCCGCGCACCTGGTCAACCAGCGAATTTTTCACTTGCTCGGGGTTGCGGGGCAGGTCCTGCAGGTAGATGCCCTCCATCGTCTTCAGCACCAGCTCCTTGCTCGAGGTAATGCCGTTCAGATAGTTATAGATGATATCGTGGTATTTGGTCGCACAGATTCCCGCCTCCTCGATGAACTGGCGCAGGAACTGTTCCCTGATGTCGGCGCTCAGGTCCAGCACCTCGGCCATCAGGTCCTCCAGGTAAACCACCTCAACACCATTGTCACGCAACACTTGAGAGAAGGCATCATGCTCCTCCTCGGCAACCTTCAGATAAGGGATGTCGTCAAACAGCAATTCCTCCAGTGTGTTGGGTGTCAAGTTGAGTAGTTCACGTCCCGGACGGTGCAACAAAACCTTCTTCAACGGTTTTATCTCACTTGTAACATGAATACCTTTCATGACTTGGAAATGATTTCGTTCTTGTTTATGAAATGGATGTTTATTAATTATTCGGCAAAGGTAAGCAATTTCCATCAACCCCACATCATTTTTCACATCTTTTTATTAACACGGGCGCGATAAAGGTGACTTGCCACGATTGGGACACCTGTTCACAGACTTGGCATTGTGGGACAATTTAAGGCAATAATTTAGCTATTGGCTCAACTTCTTGTTTTAATGCGAATTGCACGAATTTTACTAATTGCGTTTGTGTAATTAGTCTAATTAGCGAAAATTCGCATTAGCCCCGCAGGGTCCGGATCATCTGCTATATCGTCATCCCACAAAGAAATCGCAAGCCCCCGTGTCGGGCCTGCGATTCCCTTAAACAGTAACTTGTCAGGTATTACTTCTTGAGTACCTTAAAGCTGCGCTGTGAGCCGTCGGTATAGCGCACAACCTTGATGTAGATGCCGTTAGCGGGATTGCTCACCATGCGGCCGGTGAGGTCGTAGTACATGGTCGAGGCAACCTCCTTGTTGTCGGCGCCAATCTCATTCACGGCGGCAGCTCCGACAGCAGCCTTGGCGGCGTTGACCACCTTGCCGGTAGCCTTCTCGACGATGATGGCTACAACATGGAGCTTCTCCTTGTCTTGGATAATGGGCTCATAGCTCGTGTTGTAGAGGTAGTCAACGTAGAACGTGTACTCACAGTCGTTGGGCGTGTTGGCAACAATCGACTCGGGCAGGCTCTCCTCGATAACACCCGAGGTGGCAACAAGCACGTCGTTGAAGTGGTAACCCTCGATGGTTCCGGGCAGCTCGCACAACGGACCCAGGTCGGGATCGCTGCCATACTGGTCGGCCATGTCGGCATAGTAGTTGTGCTGGTCCCAATTGGTGCCGGCGGGGCCGTACATGTCGTCCTCGATAAGCATGACCTCAATACCGTAGTCGCTGCCTGCGGCATCCATGACGAAGTTGCTCTCGACGGTAGCCTTGAGCTCGCTCTTGGCCTCGTCAACCCAATCAGCCTTGACGTTGATGTCGGCAACTGCCAGCTGGCTCATGACATAATCGACAACGTCTTTCATGCCGAAGCCGTCATCTTCATAGCCATAGTAAGGATCAACGTCATAGTTCCTCTCAACAAATGCGCTGGGGAAGCCCTGAACAGGGCTGGGATATTGGGTCATGATCTCCATGGGGTCGCCGTTGTGGTAAGCAACACCGATGAAGTCGTCGCCGTAGGTCTCGGCCAGCTTCTTCATGGCCACGAGTCCGCGAGTACACCATCCGCACCAGGTGCCGGTGTATTCCTCGACGAGCGCGCGGTGAACGGGCACAAATTCCATGATGTGTACCATGCCCGTGCGGGTGGGTGCCATATCCTCGTCGGGATTGGTAACGGTGACGGTCAGGGGATAACTGCCGGCCTCGTCGATGGGATCCAATGTGAAGCCGACTCTGCTGCTGCGACCCCAGTGGTCAGCTCTGATGTTGGCCTTCAGTTGTACCGTTTGGGTCACACCATTGATTTCGTAAGTGAAGTTGTACGAGCTAATCGGGTTCGTTCCGTGGTTGTAGATTCTGCCCTCAATAGAGATGGGCTCGCCCTTCTTGGCATAAGTGTTGGCAGGAATAATGATGGCGGCTGCATTCTGCGGCTGGCCATCGAGGATGAGCTCGATACAGGGACTGCCCATGGAGGACATGTCGGTCCAGTTGCGGTAGGCGCTCGTGGTGTGGATCCACAGGCCGCCACCCATCTTGTCGGTGGTGATCATCAGCGGTTGCTCCTCGTCGGTGACAGGAATCGTGTAACCGGCAAAGAAGCCCTCGTCGCCAATCTCGTAGGGCTCGGTAAACATGACCTCGGCGTGGCCCGAAACCACATCACCCACATTGCTGGCGATGTCGGCAACGGCAACCTTCACGCCGTCAACCTTGGCCAGGGACAGACCGTTCGACAGCCAACCGGTGTACTGGGTCACATCAGTGCCCTCGGGGGCAGTGATGCGCAGGCCCTTTACCTTCAGACCCTTGAGGCTGGGATCATAGATGTACGAGGCCACGTCATAGCCCTGTGCACGGCCAGCCGAGAAACCGGTCTGGGTGGCATGGTCGTCGCAGTAACCGGCATACATTTCGGCCTCGCCCTCAGGAGCGCTGCCGTCGGTCAGGTCCATATAGACGATGTCGCTCACGTGCTCTTCACCGCCGCCGCGGAAGACGCTCTGGATGCCCACGCGCTGGAAGCCCGTCTCATAGAAGTAAACGGTGGCTCCACCCACGCCGAAGTCATAACCATCGGTGTAGTTGTAAGGCACATCGGTCATGAACTCTTCAACTTGGGGATACTCGTCGGGACCAAAGGTGAACAACTCATCGTCATCAAAGTAGATGCGGTAGTACAGGTCGTTGGGGTTGATGAATTTGCCCTCGGTGTCAACGGTCGGCACATTGAACGAGCCGTAGTTGTAACCGCCCAGCTCACCCTGGTCAACAAAGTCGATCACCTCGGGATTGGCAGGCGTTGCAGCACGGTCAACATAGGGGGCGATGACCGGCTGGTCATATTCCTCCTGGATGTTCAAGCCGGCAACAACAGCGAGGATGTTGCTAGCCGTCATAGTGCGGGTCTCGGCTTCGTAGTCAAACTCCAGGTTGTCAAGTATGGTGTACTCGGCATCAAGGCCCATCATGCTCAGGAACAGGCTGCTGCCCACTCCCAGATACTGGTCGCTCGGGAAAATAACCTTGTCGCCGTTCAGGGTTCCCTTCATGGCACCGTCGGGTACCATCGACGAGAATCCTTGCACATAGACGTCATTGTCCATCATGCCCACCTTGACCATCTTGCCGCTAGCATTGCCATAGCTGTCAACATAGGACATTGAGAAGTCTTCCATCTCTATGCCGTCGGGCAGTTCAACCGGTGTGGCGTCAAACGGGGTGTAAACCGACTCCCAGTCAAGATAAGCGGCCCACGTGAAGTCGTCGTCATAGATCAGACCCAGACCGCTACCGGTAAAGTTGTCCACATCGCCGCTCGACCCGTTCATCGAGATCGTGCCGTCGTCACCGATTGTGAATGTTACCTCATGAATATCGCTGTTGACGGTGGCCGATAGGTTGCCATTATCCAACGTCACGTCAACCCAGGCCGTAATTAGGCCATAGCCAACTTCATCATAGAAAATGATGTGCTGGTTCAACGGCATCGTCAAGGTCTTGCCGTCATCGCTCAGCTCAGCCCGTACCCAAGTGCCTGCAGCAGCTTGTGACACGGGATCCTTGAGATAAACCGTCTTGCCGTCCTCGGCAAACACCATCTGCATGGCGCCGCCATCCTGATAGGTAGAGAAGATGTAGCCCCAGTAGTTGTAAATGGCACCGCCACTGCGCTCATAGGTCCTCAGCTCGCCCTCGGGCTGCTCGGTGATGACATCGACACGGGCCGGTGCTTTGCGGCTCTGAACCAACGGTAACTGGCCGCCACGCACAGCACTCTTGTGCGTAGTGCTGAACTCATACTTGCTTTTGACCGGTTGGCTCGATAGCCGCGGACTCTTGGTGAGCTGCTGGCCGCTCGCTGCCAGGGTCAAAGCAAATGTCACAAGAAGAAGTAATGCTTTTTTCATTGTGTGAACAAGTTTAATTGGTTAAAAATAAGTTATATAAATACATGATAATAAATCCAGTTTAATGCCGCCTGATTATTGACGAAGGTTTTTTAAATGTAAAATGCAAAAATAGATTATTGTTTATAATATTACAAATTTCAACTGATATTTTTTTTGTGACATTATTATAATCCTAGCTTTTTTCAAAATCACAAGAGCGGCATCTGGATTACTTCCATTAATCAGTTATTTGTCTTAACAAAGTCCTCGGCGTCTCGGTATGTCAATGAAGATGAACGTTTAAGCAAAAAGACCGAAAAAGTTGTGTTAAAAACACCGCGAATGTTGCATTTTCATTAAACTTGTTATATCTTTGCAGCGTCAATCAATCAGAGATCTTTGAAAAACTGTCCACATCAAAGTAGATCGGGATACTCTTCAAATTTTTATGAAATGCCGAGTAAAGCGCTTCACACAATGGCGGGCCTCGACCGCAAGGTGCTTAACAGCCGGAGGATTACAAAGTGTGCGGCGCCCTCAAATCCTGTATTTAGTCGGAGTTTCATCACATCCTTTGATGTGGCTTCTATAAAAGAGGAGCGGAGCGCTGAGACCTTCAGCATTCCGCCCCTCTTATTTTTTCGGCAACAACCATGACCCGTCATCAGTTATAGCCCGGTTCCCTGTGCCTGGCTATGTCACGGCCCCATTCTGCCTTACCACCAAGAAAAAATTCTTCACTTCTTGCTCCGTTAAGGAAAAAGCAGTACATTTGCACCGCAAAACCAATCAAAACCAAAACAAATATATGAAGGCTTACTTATATAAGGAAGAGGAGCAGCCCATCGAACCCATCGACGAGCACAAGCTGGCCATTGCCGATAGCAAACCCGAGAAACCCGATGTACCCAAGCTGTCGCTCTACGTCGTCAAGTACAAGCCCGTTTGGGCCGCTACCTTTATCGCCCTTGTGATTTTCGTCATCTGGGCTCTCGCCACCTGGCTCCTTAACTGAAAAATATTTTTGACCCCTAATCCGTTGTTACTGTGATAGATAGTGACAACAGAGAGGGTATGTCGAAAAATTTTTTGAAAAAAAGTTCCCAAAAATACTTGCCAGTTCAAAAAATGGCAGTATCTTTGCACCGCTGAAACGAAAAAATGGTCCCTTAGCTCAATTGAATAGAGCGTTTGACTACGGATCAAAAGGTTACAGGTTTGAATCCTGTAGGGATCACTTATATAGATTGCAAATG
>CACYSG010000066.1 GCA_902776955.1 uncultured Bacteroidales bacterium
TACCCGTTATGCAAAACCCGGTGCGAAAATTCATCCTGCAAATTGAACCTTAGAACCACTATGTGTGATTTTCATCCTGCAAAATGAACCTTATGCCTAAATTTGGCGGCACTTCAGCCATTGATGCAAGCATCATGGTATTCAGTTTGCACAAATTTTGCGTCTCCCATCGATAGAAATTACCATTATGCTGCCCTTGAGACGCAAGATTTTGCGTCTCTACAGACTAAAAACATTGAGCATCAGTACTTTAATTTCGTCGAACTCACGATATTTTACAGTATGTTACGAAAAAGAGGGTGCGTCATCTTGACACACCCTCTTTTACTATACGGGATTAACCGAAAGTCGATTAGTTGGTACCCTGGAGCTTGAAGGTAACGGGCAGGGTGTACCATACTGATACGGCCTGACCATTCTGGCGACCCGGGGTGAACTTGGGCAGCGACTTGCAGACGCGAACGGCCTCCTTGTCGAGATCCTTGTCCACCGAGCGGACAACCTTAACCTCACCAACCTTACCAGTCTTGTCAACAACGAACTGCACAACGACGCGACCCTGAACATTGTTCTCGGCGGCCATAGGCGGGTAGTTGATGTGTGACTGGAGGTACTTCATCAGAGCAGCTTCACCACCGGGGAACTGGGGCATCTGCTCTACTGAACGGAATACTTCCTCCTTAACCTCCTTGGGTTTCTCAACGGGCTTCTCAACGACAACCTCTTCCTTCAGGGTACGGGTAACGTTACGGTCCTCAGTACCTTTCTCGTTATCCTTCTGACCGAAAGCGGTCTCGGTCTCCTTCAGCTCGTCCTGAGTCTTGATCTCGTCCTCCTTCTTCACCTTCTCGTCCTCGACGATGGCGAGCTCGGTTACCTTAACCGACTTCAAGACCTCCTCGGGGAGTACTTCGGGCTTGGGTTGTTCGAGACGCTCCTGTTCGGGTTCGGGCTCTTCGGCGTCCTGAGACATATCGATGAGCACTTCCTCTTGTTGGGCTTGTTCAAGGAGCCTTCTCTCCTCAAAGTAAGCGTTAGCCTTAGCAAGAGCCCATGCGAGCAGAGCAAACACGAAAGCACCAATAATGGTGTAAATCACAGCCTTATTGTGACGCTTGGTTGATTCGGTACGGATTACATAAGCACCAAAGTCCTTATTCTTCCCTTCAAACACGAGGTCACACCATTCACGCGATGAAAGATCAACTTCTTTTGCCATAATTGTTTCTTTTTTTTTAAAGATTAAACAAATCCATTAATCCTGCATCACTTCTTAAGGTTCTTAGCCTGGACCATGATCATCATCGCCGAGTCAACCTCATTAATGCGGTCGATCTGGTAGCGGCTGATTTCATTGATCTGCATCTCGTCGAGCACGCTCACAACGTGTGCGTAGCTGGCGTTAGGCGTAGCCTTAATAATCACAACCGGGCGCTTGAGTGTGGAGTCGTTACGGATCTTCTTAGCCTTCTCCTTGTAGATGGAGTCATTGATTTCCTCGTTCTTTGAGAATTTCATTTCCTTCCATTCCTTCTTCAGGTCGGCAATCTTAAGGACAACCTCCTTGTTGCGCTCTTGTAGAATCTCGCGAATTGCGGGATAGGCACCGCCGGTGTTAGCGCCGAACTCAATCTGCTTCATGTTGCTTTCGCCTTGAGCCAGATTGTCGGTCTCGGGCATACCGTCATAGTAGTAAAGCATACCCTCGTCGGGGTCAGAGAGACCATTTTCGGTGAGCTTACCATCAATGATGATGGTAACAGCCTCGGACTGCTTTACCTTGTTCTGCTGTTCTTTCTCGACCTTCTCGTTGGTAGGCAGCGCGATCTGGAGCGTCTGGCTCTTGATCATGGTGGTACACAACATAAAGAAGGTGATCAACAGCATGTTCATATCAACCATCGGGGTGAAGTCGATACGGGTATCGAATTTCTTCTGACGACTTTTACTTTTAATTGCCATATCTTATTCCTCCGAAGTTTTAAGGGCCGTCATCAGTGAGAACTTGTTCATCTTCATGGTCTGGAGGTTATCCATAACCACGTTGACCACGCTGTAAGGCGTTGACTGGTCGGCCTTGATTGCAATACCACGTCCTTTAACCATCGATTCCTGCAGTTCGGGGTTCACCGAGTTATAGGCGGCCCTGATCCACATTTGGAATTCGTTGGGGTTGTTAGGATCTTCATTCATGTTGATTGGAATACCGGGATTATCCTTACTTTCGAGGAATTTGTCTCTCTGGTCAGGTTCCAGGTTCAACCATTCTTTCATATTTCTGATGGGTACACCGAAAGCGTTCAATCTAGAGAAAGTCTCCATTTCCTTGTTGGTAAACTGGAGGTTTGCACTAGGATGGGTTTTCTTGTACTCGGCGACCATATTCTTCAATAAGTCGGCGCGAACCGTCTCACTTTTCATTGTCGAGTCCTTGCTACCGAGTACTTCAAGGAAGACCTTGCCCTCGGGGCTGACGAGAATCGACAACAGGTTAGAATCAGGAACCTTCTCCTCGGCAACCGAAGGAGGAGTGATCACGGTCACAGGTTCTTTCTGAAGGAATGTAGAAGTCAACATGAAGAAAGTCAACAGAAGCACCGTCACATCGGACATAGCGGTCATGTCGATGCGCGTCTCTTTCTTTTTAATTCCAGAAATTAGTGAGTAGCTGCGAAGGTAGAAACAGTTGCGAAGCCAAGCTCGTCGATAGCATAGGTCATGTTATCGATCTTGTTGGTGTAGAAGTTGTAACCGATCAGGGCGAGGGCAGCGGTTGCGATACCGAGAGCGGTGTTCACAAGTGCCTCAGAAATACCGGTTGACAGCTCGGTTGAGTCAGGAGCACCCGAATTGGACAGAGCCTGGAACGACTTGATCATACCCAACACAGTTCCGAACAGACCGATCAGGGTACCCAGGGTGGTCAGGGTTGCCAGCACGGGCAGGTTCTGCTGCAGAGCGGGCATCTCCAGTGCGGTAGCCTCCTCGAGGGTTGCCTGGATCGAAGCGAGCTTCTGCTCCTTGCTCAGAACGGTATCCTTCTCCATCTCTTTGTACTTCTGAAGGGTTGCATAAACAACGGCACCAACAGTACCACTCTGCTTGCGGCACAGATCCTCGGCCTTAGCCATGTCATGGTTGCGCAGGGCAGCCTTCACGTCCTCGACAAACTTGGTGGTGCTGCCTTTACCCTTAGCCTTAGCAAGAGCAATCCAGCGCTCAACAACCAGCACGATTACAGTCAAGAAGCAGGTGATCAGCACGGGCACAACCACACCGCCCTTAAATACGGTACCAGCCAGGTTCTGAGGACCTTCCTTATCCAAGCTCCAGAAACCCGGAGAAACCTTGAAGTTACCGGGGTTACCCAGCAGTAAGAAGAAGATTGCTAATGCAACGAGAAAGCACACTACGATCACAGGAAATGCGCTCTTGATACCACCAACATTGCTGCTCACCTCTTTCTTGGCAGCGGTCTGTGGCTTCTGAATGTTTGTTTGTTCAGCCATAATTTAAAATGTTTTAAAAAATGAATTAATAAAATTATAAATTTAGTTATTAAAGTTTGTTCTCAATATGAGGTTTTGCACTTCCCATTCTATGCGGCATAATGACGCAAATAATTGAAGCACAACACATTTGGGTGCAAAGGGCGGCTCTCAGAGCACTTAATGGTAGCCATTTTGCTCAAAAATTTAACGCAAATTTATCACAATTATTTGAAAACACCGCAATCCAAACGATTTTTTTTCATCTTTTTTTTATTAACAATGGTATTTTGACTGCTTTTTTGCCCCAGTCCAAACAATTTTCCAGAGTGGTTCTAAAGGGGCTGTCACAAAAAAACGACAACAAATATCATTTTTATAAGGCATGATACAGGATTATTAAGGATTTTTTGTACCTTTGCACACATTATTAAATATAATATAACCAAAAACCTACCATATCATGGCAATTGTAAGACTCAAGAAGGGATTTGACATCCATCTGCTGGGCGACATCAGCGACAATGGCATTGTCGCCGCAAGCCGTCCGCAGACTGTTGCTGTCATCCCCGACGATTTCCACGGGATCATTCCCCGCATGGAAAAGAAAGAGGGCGAGCATGTCGATGCCGGCGAGCCGCTCTATCACGACAAGAATGACGAGGCCATCAAGGTTGTCGCTCCCGTGAGCGGCACTGTCAAGGAGGTGCGCCGCGGTGAGCGCCGTCACATCGACGCCATCGTCATCGCCCCCGACGGTGGTGATGGCATCGTGACCCATGACCTGAAGCGCCCAGCTCGGGATGTGCTTCTCGACTCGGGCCTGTGGGTGATGATGCGCCAGCGTCCCTATGACGTGGTGCCCTCGCCCAGTGTTAGGCCCCGCGACGTGTTCGTCACAGCCTTTGACTCGGCACCCCTGGCCCCGGACCTGGATATTGTACTGGGAGATAAACGCCAGTATATAGCCCGCGGCGTGGAGGTGCTCGGAAGCCTGACCGACGGCAAGGTGCGCATCGGTGTCCGCGAGGGCCAGACGATTGACGCTCCGTCGGCCGTTGTAACCACGTTTGTGGGTCCCCACCCTGCCGGCAACGTCGGCGTCCAGGCCGCCAATACCGTGCCCGTGAATAAGGGCGAGACGGTGTGGACTCTCGACATTGTCACGCTGGCCCGCATCGGCGAGTTGTTCACCACCGGCCGTGTAAGCCACGACACCGTGGTCGCTATCACTGGCGAGATGGTACAGGAACCGCGCTATGTCAAGACCGTCATGGGTGCCGATTTGGAAACCGTGCTCAAGAACGAGACGACCAATCTGGCCATGAGCCGCATCATCTGCGGCAACGTGCTCACTGGCGTGAAGGTTGAGCCCGACCAGTGGCTGTGCGCGCCTTACCGCCACATCACTGTCATTCCCGAGAACAACAAGCCCGATGAATTCATGGGATGGGCATCGCTGCGTCCTAGCCGATTCTCGATTTACCGCACGTTCACCACGTGGCTTGGCAGCCTGAATAAGCCTGTGAGCTTTGACAGCCGCATCAAGGGCGGTGAGCGCGCCATCGTGCGCACCGGCGAGTATGACGCGATGTTGCCGATGGACATCTACGGCGAGTTCCTCATCAAGGCCATCATCAGCGGCGACATCGACAAGATGGAGCAGCTGGGCATCTACGAGATAGCCCCCGAGGACTTTGCCCTGGCCGAGTTTGCCGATACCAGCAAGCTGGAGTTGCAGCGCATCGTGCGTGAGGGACTGGACAAGTTGCGTGCCGAGATGTCGTAAGATTCACTTCTCGTGCGAGAAGTGAGGTTTAGAGTTTAGAGGTTAGGGTTTAGAGATACTTTTCCTAATACTTTTCCTTGGCTCGAGACATCGGCAAGTAATCACAAGAGAGAATAACAACAAAACAACAATAGCTATTCAACAATCTTATCATTGATATGAAAGCATTAAGGAATTTCATGAACAAGGTCGAACCTTCGTTCCGTCCAGGTGGCAAATGGGCCAAGCTGGAGTCGGTCTATGACGGAATGGAAACGTTCTTGTTCACGCCCAACACCACATCGCGGTCGGGCTCCCACATCCACGACGGCAACGACCTGAAGCGCACCATGATCACCGTGGTTGTCGCTCTCATCCCGGCGTTGCTGTTCGGCATGTACAACATCGGCTACCAGCACTATCTGGCCATCGGCAACTCCCATGAGGGATGGTTCACGATGTTCATGTATGGTCTGTTTGCCATGCTGCCGGTCATCATCGTCAGCTACGGCGTGGGCCTGGGCATCGAGTTTATCGGCGCACAAATACATCACAAGGAGATTCAAGAGGGATTTCTCGTGACGGGTATCCTGATTCCCCTGATTGTTCCCATCAACACGCCGCTGTGGATGACCGCCCTTGCCACCGCATTCGCCGTTATCTTTGCCAAAGAGATCTTCGGCGGCACGGGCATGAACATTTTCAATGTCGCGCTCATCACGCGTGCGTTCCTCTTCTTCTCCTATCCGTCGCACATGAGTGGTGACGAGCCGTTCGTCAAGGTGGACAGCATCCTGGGAATGGGTGGAGGAACCGTGGTTGACTCTTTCACCGGAGCCACTCCGCTGGGTCAAGTGGCCACGAGCGTGGGAGAACCCGCGATGACCAACATCCTGGGTGAACCCATCAGTTGTCTGGACGCCTTTATCGGCCTGATTCCCGGTTCGCCGGGCGAGACGTCGATGATCGCCATCTTGATTGGTGCGGTCATCCTGTTGATCACGGGCATCGCCTCGTGGAGGATCATGTGCTCGGTATTCGTCGGCGGTCTGGCTATGGGTGCTCTGGTGTATGCCTTACCCAGCCACGTCTATCCCGCCTCGATGCTCGATCCCGTGACGCAGTTGTGCCTGGGCGGCTTCGCCTTTGGTGCCGTGTTCATGGCGACCGACCCTGTGACCGGTGCCAGAACCAAGGTGGGCCAGTACATCTATGGCCTGCTCATTGGCGTGTTCGCCATCCTGATTCGTGTTTACAACAGTGGTTACCCCGAGGGCATGATGCTTGCCATCCTGCTGATGAACGCCTTCGCGCCGTTGATCGACCACTGTGTCGTTTCGTCTAACATCAAGCGCCGCGCCCGCCGCGTCGCAACTAAAGAATAAGGAGGGATAAGCTATGAACAAGAACAGTAATACTTATCAAATCCTGTATGCAGCGGTGATGGTACTGCTCGTGGGCTCGGTGCTGGCGCTCATCTACATGGCGCTCAAGCCCAAGCAGAACGAGAACATCGCCAATGACACGCGCAAGCAAATCCTGAGCGCGTTACACATCGGAGCCCCCGACGACAGCAAGGTCAAGGAGACCTACGAGAAATACATCATCCAGGACCTGCTGGTGGACAGCGAGGGCAATATCATCGACAGTACCAAGAACGTGGCCTTTGACGTGGACATGAAGAAGAACGTGAAGCTCGCCGAGCGTCAGCTTCCCGTGATGAAGTGCCGCATGGACGATGGCAGCGTGAAATATGTCCTGCCGATGTACGGTGCCGGCCTGTGGGGTCCCATCTGGGGCTATGTGGCCATGAATGACGACGGCACTACCATCTACGGTGCCAATTTCTCGCACGAGGGCGAGACTCCGGGTCTGGGTGCCCGCATCGCCGACCAGGATTTCCAGGACAAGTTTGTGGACAAGCACCTGTTTGTTGACGGACAGTTCAAGGGCGTGGTTGTGCTCAAGAAGGGTCAAAAGTCAACGACCGGGGCCGAAGTGGTCGATGCCTTGACAGGTGCCACGATCACCAGCCTGGGTGTGAGCGCCATGCTTGAGGACTGTCTGACCCCCTACGAGGCGTTCCTCCAGAAATTGCAGGGCGCTAACAGTGCTCCCAGTGCCGAAGCTCCCGTTGTGGAGACCATCGAGAATGAAACCAACGACAATCAACCCGAATAAACCCATTCACGACTATGTTATCAAAGAAAAACAAAGAAGCATTGTTTAACCCGCTGTCCAAGGACAATCCCGTCTTGGTACAGATTCTGGGTATCTGCTCCGCGCTCGCCGTCACCGCCAGTTTGGAGCCCGCCATCGTGATGGGCATTTCGGTGATTTGCGTGCTGGCGTTCAGCAACGTAATCATTTCGTTCCTGCGCAAGACCATTCCCACCAACATCCGCATCATCGTGCAGCTGGTGGTGGTCGCCGCGCTGGTTATCATCGTGCAACAGATTCTCATCGCCTACAACTATGACGTGAGCAAGCAGCTGTCGGTGTTCATCGGCCTGATTATCACCAACTGCATCCTCATGGGTCGCTTGGAGGCCTTCGCGATGCACAACAGTCCGTGGCCGTCGTTCCTCGACGGTATCGGCAATGGCCTGGGCTATACCATCGTGCTGCTCATCGTGAGCTTCTTCCGCGAGCTGCTCGGTTCGGGCACGCTGTTCGGGTTCCAGGTGATTCCCGACTGGTGCTACCGCCACGGCTATGAGAACAACGGCTTGATGATCTTGGCTCCCATGGCGCTGATCACCGTGGGCTGCATCATCTGGTTCCACCGCGCTCACAACAAGGAGCTGCAAGAGGATTAACGGGCATGTTTAACCATTAAAGAATTTCAGAACAATGGAAGAACTTAATCTGTTTATCAAGTCGATATTCATCGACAACATGATATTTGCCTACTTCCTGGGCATGTGCTCGTTTCTGGCAGTTTCCAAGAATGTGAAGACCGCCTTCGGTCTAGGCATCGCGGTCACCTTCATGCTAGTGGTGACCCAGCCCATCAACTACATGCTCAACAAGTACGTCCTGCAAGAGGGCGCCCTGCAGTGGCTCAGCCCCGAGCTGGCAGGCGTGGACCTGAGTTTCCTGGGCCTGATCCTGTTCATCGCCGTCATCGCGTCGGCTACCCAGCTGGTCGAGATGGCTGTGGAGAAATTCTCGCCCTCGCTCTACGCGTCGCTGGGCATCTTCCTGCCGCTGATCGCCGTTAACTGTGCCATCCTGGGCGCGTCGTTGTTCATGCAGCAGCGCGACTTCCCATCGGCGTGGACAGCTACCGTCTATGGCGCTGGCTCGGGCATCGGTTGGCTGCTGGCCATCGTCGGCATCGCCGCCATCCGCGAGAAGCTGGCCTACAGTAACATTCCCAAGCCGTTGCGCGGCGTGGGCATCGCATTCATCATTACTGGTCTCATGGGCATCGCCTTCATGAGTTTCCTGGGCATTAGATTAGGATAAAGGAGGACACGACACTATGATACTGATATCAACAAGCATTTCAACCACGGTATTGGCGAGCGCGCTGGTTTTCCTGGTGCTCACCCTGTTGCTCGTCATCCTGCTGCTCGTCGCCAAGCACTACCTCGTGCCGTCGGGCAACGTGAAAATCAACATCAATAACGGAACCAAGGAGCTTGAGGTCGCTAGCGGCAACACCCTGCTCAACACCCTGCACGAGAACGGCGTGATGCTGTCGAGTGCCTGTGGCGGTAAGGGCAGTTGCGGCCAGTGCAAGGTGCAGGTGACCGAGGGCGGCGGCCAGATTCTGCCCACCGAGGTGCCCCACTTCTCGCGCAAGGAGCAGATGGACCACTGGCGTCTGGGTTGCCAGGTCAAGGTCAAGGACAGCATGTCCATCCAGGTGCCTGACAGCGTGCTGTCGGTCAAGGAGTATGAGTGCACCGTCGTGAGCAACAAGCTCGTGTCGTCGTTCATCAAGGAGTTCATCGTGGCCCTGCCCCCGGGCGAGCACATGGACTTTATCCCCGGCAGCTATGCTCAGATCAGGATTCCCGAGTATGAGATGGACTATGACAAGGACATCGACAAGGAGTCGCTGGGCGAGTATCTGCCCACGTGGGAAAAATTCGGCCTGTTCGGCCTCAAGTGCCGTAACGACGAAGCCACCGTGCGCGCCTACTCGATGGCCAACTACCCCGCCGAGGGCGACCGCTTCATGCTCACCGTGCGCATTGCCACACCGCCGTTCAAGCCCAAACCCCAGGTAGGTTTCATGGACGTGATGCCGGGTATCGCTTCGAGCTACATCTTCACGCTCAAGCCCGGTGACAAGGTCATCATGAGCGGCCCCTACGGTGACTTCCACCCCATCTTCGACAGCAAGAAGGAGATGATCTGGATTGGTGGTGGCGCCGGCATGGCTCCCCTGCGTGCCCAAATCCTGCACATGACGCGCTCCCTCAACACGCGTGACCGCGAGATGCACTACTTCTATGGTGCGCGCTCGTTGAGCGAGGTCTTCTATCTGGAGGACTTCCTGCAGCTCGAGAAGGACTTCCCCAACTTCCACTTCCACCTGGCGTTGGACCGTCCCGACCCCGTGGCCGATGAGGCTGGCGTGAAGTACACCGCAGGCTTTGTCGCCCCGGTATTGCGCGACACCTATCTGGGCCAGCACGAAGCCCCCGAGGACTGCGAGTACTACATGTGCGGTCCGGCCATGATGAGCCAGACCGTCAACGAGGTGCTCGACTCGCTGGGCGTGGATCCCTCGTCCATCCATTACGACAACTTCGGGTAAACGACCTTAGGGTATAGACCAAAAAAGTAACCCGGGCAACTTTAACAGGAATGTTATCGTTGCCCGAGTTGTTTTTTTCGGTACTGATCAGTTATCAGTTCTTGAGGATTTTCTTTCCGTCTTGGATGATGATTCCGCGGGTATCCTCGGTCGCCAGGATGCCGTCCAGACGATAGGCCTTGCCGTCGGTGACGGGAGCATTCTGGTTCACGTCGGTAACGCTCAGGGTCTGGCCTGTCTTCTCGAGGTATTCGGCTTGGGCCTTTGCCATCTGCTCACGGAACTCGGGGCTGCCGTGCAGGGCGGCATAGCCGATGCTGGCGGCAACGCGGCTGGCATCGACGTCACTCTGCCAGTGGGCACCCACAATCACACGGCTCTCGCCGTACATCCATCCACGCGCAAAAATCGTGTCGGCAGCGGCAGGATTCACCTCGGCAAGCAGCAGGGCTGCGGTCCAGCCGCGCATGGTGTGACCCGAGGGGTAAGAACCCTCGCCAGCCAATTCAGCCTCCTCGTCGGTGAGCATCTTGTCCTGGAAACGCTCAAACGGGCGCTGGCGATGGTAATAGGCCTTGGGAGCGACGCGCATGGCATCGGTCGTGGTGAGGCTGGTAACCATGAGTTTCCAGATTTCGGGCGTATTTTCGGGGCTGATTGCCAGGCCGAAAGGCACGGCAAACTCGGCCAACAGGGCCTCGTAGGACCAAACGGCGTCACGTTTGGCAATCTCGGCACGCTCGGGATCGAGGCGCTGCTGCTTGCCCCAAGCAAAGCGCATCATGTCGTTACTGAATTCCGGGCTGTCAAATGCCGGGGGAGCGGGCAGGCACTTGATCAAGTCGGGGAGCTGGTCAACCGTCAAATAAGGCTGCACCTGTTCCTGGGCATTCAGCGTCATGGCTGCAAAGAGGGCAGCCATAGCAATCATAAAACTCTTTTTCATAAACAAGTATAAATTAGAATTTCACAAACTGATTGTTTATTTTTTACTTCAGCGTTGCGATCCACACCTTGAGGCTGTCGACGGGAGGATTGCCGTTGAGCACCTTGCCGGGGAGAATCCAGTTGGCGTTGGGGGCGCTGGCCTTCTTCAGGTCCTCGCCGCTCTTGCCCATGTCGCTGCCGCCCGAGGTGGCAAACGGGATGATGGTCTTGCCCGTGAGGTCATACTGCTCGAGGAAGGAGTTGACAATCCTGGGAGCGGTGTACCACCAGATGGGGAAGCCGACGTAGATGGTCGTGTATTGGTCCATGTTCTCGACCTTGCTGGCCACGGCAGGGCGTGCGGTGGAGTCCTTCATCTCGAGGGTGGAGCGGCTCTTCTTGTTGTTCCAGTCGAGGTCGTCGTTGGAGTAGATCTGCTCGGGAACGATTTCAAACAGGTCGGCGTCAGCGGCCTCGGCGAGGGTCTTGGCGACCTGGGCCGTCACATGGGCATCGCTGGCCGAGAAGTAGGCCACGAGTGTGGTCTTCTTGTTGTTGTCGGCGGCAGCATTCTGGTCGGTGTCGGTTGCCTCGGTCTTGCTGTTGGACTGGCATGCACCCATCATGAGGGCGATAACGGCGATTAAAGCTAATTTCTTCATAATCGATGATATTATTAATAAATGAATAAATGATTGTTCTGGACACAAAAAAACTACCCGCGCCTCTTTCTGTCTCACGACATCCAGCTCGCGGATAGTTCAATTCTCAAATATCATGAAAAAAACATCTCTTTATTTCTTCAGGTCTACCTTACCGGGAGTGGCGGGTTTCTCGGTGGTTACGGTCGGGGCCTTGGACGTGGTCTCGGGCGCCTTGACGGGAGCCGGAGCTACCTTGCCGCCCACCTTGTTGTAACGCTTGTTCAAGCCCTCGATAACCTCCTCGGTCACGTCATACCTCTCGTCGATGAAGAGGGTTGCGCTCTTGCGCAGCACCATGTCAAAGCCTTTCTTCTTGGCATAGTCCTTCATGAAGTTGTCGATGGAGTCGAGCAGCTGGATTTGGCTCTGGTTGAGCTCGTTCTGGATGCTCTGCTGCAGGCTGGCGAGGTAATTCTCGGCATCGGCCTGCATCTTCTGCAACTTAGCCTGGTCGGCATTGAAGGCGTCCTCGGTGAGGTACTGGTTATTCTGATACTTCTGCTGCATGGCGTTGCCAAACTTGCTGATCTCGTTGCCGCGCTGCTTCTGGGCAGCGTCAAACTGGTTCTGACGACGCAGCATGGCCTCGTTGATGTCCTTGGCCAGGTTGTAGTTGGCCATGATGGAATCCTCGTCGATGTAACGGATTTTCAGATTCTCGAGACCGGTGCCACCGGCTGCCTTGGGCGCCTCGGCGGGCTTGTCGTTACAAGACGTAGCAGATGCCATCAGCAGGACAGCAGCAAACAAAGCAAGCTTGGTGTAATGTTTAATGAAGTTCATTTTGTCATTGTTTAGTTTCTAGTCCCTATTCCTTAGTTTCTAGATTATTGATTCTTATTAATTGTTATTTGTAAAATTCCTTGTCACGTGCACAGGTGATGCCGCGCTTACGCATCTCGGCATTGTCGTGGATGTGGGTGTTGGGGAAGCGCCCTCCTTTTACAAAGAAAACCTTCACGCCCAGCAGCAGCACTGCCAGCCCCACAATCGCCAATGTCAACAATAATACCTTCATCAATTGTGCAAAAAGACCTGCAAAGTTAGTGATACTTTGCGACTCCAAGTATGTCATTTAGCAATTATTTTCTCCAAAATGTCACTTCAAGCCCTTGTTTTAACTAATTTTTAAAGCGCTAAAGATTAACTAACACTTCCACCCCACCCCCGCGCCCCATCCAATGAGGGAAAATGACTATCTTTGTAGCGCCGCATGTTGTCCCGCGTGTTGTCCCGTGTGTTGCGTTGACAACGCAACATACAGAACAAGGCAACAGACAAGACAACGCAGCCATCAAGAAACCATTTACTACTCAAGACGATGAAAAAAGAGACCTACAAGGCACAACAGCCCTTTGCCGGGGAGAAGAAGCCGTCCATGCTTCGTCGCTGCGTGGGTCATGATTACACGGGACGGCAGGTTTACATGGTCACGATGGTCACCGAGGGGCGGCGCCCGCTATTCGGGCAAGTGGTGGGCAAGAGCGATGCACCGGCTGGCAGCGACCTGGAGCCACACATCGAGCTGTCGCCACTGGGCCAACGCGTGAGCGACGAGTGGTGGGCAGCCACACAGCACCATCCCGAGGTCAGAATCCTCGCTCTGCAGATGATGCCCGACCACCTGCACGGCATCCTCTTTGTTCAAGAACAGATGGAGAAGCCCCTGGGCATGCTCCTGCGCGGCTTCAAGCAGAGCTGCAACCGCCACTACCGCGAGCTGGTGCTTGGGATTGCTCCAGTCCCGTCTGTTGCGTTGACAACGCAACAAACAAAACACAAACAGGACCGCCGCAACGAGGACCGCTCCCACGGCATGCTCTTTGCCCGCGGTTATAACGACAAACTGCTGCTGCGTGAAGGCCAGCTGGAGACCTGGGTGCGTTACCTCAACGACAATCCCCGCCGCCTGTTGATGAAACGTGAGCATCCCGACCTGTTCCGTGTCCAACGCAACGTCGAGGCCGCCGGGATGACCTTCTCGGCCATCGGTAACCGCTTCCTGCTCGACCGCCCCGTGCGCCTGCAGGTGCAAATGTCACGCCGCCTCAGCGAAGCCGATATCCAAGAGCAGGTCGCATACTTCCTGACCGCTGCCAGACAAGGAGCCGTACTCGTGTCGCCCGCCATCTCACCTGGCGAGAAAGCCGTCATGCGGGCCGCATTCAACGAGGGCCTCCCGCTTATCTTCCTGCAGGAGAACGGCTTTACCGACCTGGCAAAGCCCGGCGGCAGGAGAATGGAAGCCTGTGCCCGCGGCCAGCTGCTCATCCTCACCCCATGGAAACACCACAACGAGCAACTCACCATCAGCCGCAACCAATGCCTCAAACTCAACGACATCGCCCGCCTGCTCACCAGCCCTACACGGGAAAACGTTAAATAAAAGATAGGGACAGGGGAAAATAGCAATTCAACAGTTATCAGGGATAAGAATTATCTTCTCATCCATTCATCCAATCGTCCAAACTGCATGAGAATGAGGAGGAAAAAGGGAGGGTTTCGTCGATGTTCTTCCTCCCGGCTACTGCTCATCTTCCCGTCTATTCGTCTACTATATTATATATAAATAGACAAATAGACATATAGATGGGTTGTGTCATCGCAAGTACTGACACAAGCCTATTCTATTTCTATCTCTATATATACTTTCTCCCTCAACACAATAATTTTCCGCTCATCTATCCATCTATTCGTCCAAACAGGTGTAAAAAACGCTTGCTTGTGCTTTTTGACATGGTGGAAGGGGTTTCCAGGCAGTAATTTTGCAGCCGAAACTAACGTCTAAAGTCTAACGTCTAACGTCTAAGGACTAGAAATTATTAACCACTTAAATTTTTAATATCATGTATGAAAACGCCGAAAAAATTCTAGAAGAGATTCGCCGGCAATCTGAACTCAGTAGCGAGGAGCTGGCGAGCCAAGAATTCAATGAACTCATGAAGGATTTTGTCATCGATGACAACGTAGAGTATCCTGACCCCGAGTACCTCATCGAGATTGGCGGGGTGCCCACGATGCCCAAGGGCAACCTGGTCGCCTTGAGCGCCAAGTGGAAGAACGGCAAGACCTTCTTCTGCGACATTCTGACGGCCATCTTCCTGGGCAGCGACCATTTTGCCAGCTGCCGTAGCCTGATGGAGACGGGATATGTCATGTTCTTTGACACCGAGCAGGCCAAGAGCGACACCGCCCGCATTCGCAAGACCATCAAGGCGATGACTCCCGAGCACAGGCATGGCGACTTTGAAGTCGCATGTCTCAGGGAAGCGTCCATTGATAGTGATATAGACCAGAATGCGACCGTCTCCCGCTTTGACCTCATCACCCGTTCCATCGTGCACAAGCATCCCGACCTGGTCATCATCGACGGCATCGCCGACTTGATCTACAACTACAACGACGTGATCGAGAGCCAGGATGTGGTCAACAAGCTGGCCGCCATCGCCAACAAGCACAACTGCTGCATCGTTGTGGTCATGCACCAGAACAAGGGTCAAAAGGACAAGAACATGAAAGGCCACCTGGGCACCATGCTGTTCCAGAAGTGCAGCGACGTGTTCAACGTGGAGAAGTGCGGCAGCGTGTTTGTCGCCAGCCATGCCGTGAGCCGCCACCGCAACTGCGAGGACGTCTGCTTCAAGCTCGACGCCCAAGCCGTGCCCATGGATGCCGTGGCCGACCGCCAGCAGCAGGTGGAGTTGGAGCGCCAGCAGCATGAGAGCAACCTGCGGGAAATGTTACTCTGTATTGTCTCCGAGGACGGTTCTCCCATCAGGCGCAGTGCGGCCGCTGAGCGCATTGTCGAGAATTACCCGTACCAAAGGGCCAAGGCCTATCTTCTGCTCAAAGATTTCATCAAGAGGGGATGGCTCCTCGAGGTTGACAGGTCAACTGTGAAACTGAACACGCAGCATGGATAGATGGATGAACAGACGAAGCGGCATGCCGGGCAGTCGCTATGTGCCTTAGTCGAGGATGCGGGGTTCGGGGATTTCTTGGCCGCGGCAGAAGCGGACGGCGATGTGGCGGTCGTCGCCAACGTAGATGAAACGTTCGAGGCGTTGGGTCAGCGTATAGTTGCCGTGTTTGAGGTCGCTGTCGTCGATAACGAGGGCATCGAACTCGTAGCCCGGCTCAAAGCTGCCCACACGGCCGAAGAAGCTGCCTGCCGACTTGGTGGCGATCCAGAAGGCCTCGCTGAGCGAGAGAAAGCGCTTGTCCTTGTACTTCTGGTGGTAAAGTTTGCTCACCTGAATGGCATAGACCATCACGCGCATGATGCTCATGTCATGGCCTCCGCTGATGTCGCTGCCCAAGCCCACTGTCTGCCCGAAGAGGCCGTAGCGGTCGTAGGCGTCACCATAGAAGCGGCTCTCGGGCTCCAACTCACGCACCAAGGCGATTTCACCCAGGTTCTCAGACAGGTGAGACTGTACGGGCACCTGGTACTTTTGTGCCTGTTCGCCGCAAACCCGCAGCATGGCTGACGAACACGAGGGGATGAAACGTGGCGTGAGGATGGGTCTGACGAGACTGTCGGGGTCGTTCCACTCGGCGATGAGCGCCTCGTTCGCGGCCTTGGCTTCATCGACAGTTTCCAACAGGGCGTCGATGGAGTTGCGGTCCATATTTACCTTGCCAACCAATGCACCCATGCCAGCCTCACGGAACAGTTCCATGAGCAGGCGCGTGCTCTCCAGATGGGTGGTGGCGAAGGTCGCGGTGCGCATCGTGCCATAGCGCCACAGGTCGTGGACGAAGCGACTGTACATGCGCCTGGCGTAGTGGATGTCGCTGAATTTCGCCTCCTCGGGGAAGGTGTAGCTGTTGAGCCACTCCAGCAGTTCCATGTCCATGGAGATGCCCTGGTTGCGGTACTGCCCCGCATGCACGTGCATATCGTTCATGGCCGGGATGAGCAGACGGTCGCCGTAATCAATCACTTCTTCGACCTGCTGGCCAAAGGCGTCGGCACTAGCGGCCACGTCCACGACGCGCCCGTTCTCGACGCCCACATAGCCGTTTTCCACGACCTCAAAGCGGTCCTTCTCGCGAGTAAAAATTATGTTAGCCTTGTACAGTTTCATAGATAGATGTGGATTCTGATGAATTGCTTGTTGCAAAGATAGCCAAATTTTTTATTCCTGGGATTTTTTATTGACATTTGGGTGTGGATTCAGAAAAAAGTTGTAACTTAGCGGTGGAAATGGATTTGCTTTAACAGTAATTTATAAACCATAATATTCACTAACATTTTAACCATTAATTTTTACAATGCAAGTAAAAGATTTGAATCCGCAGGCAGTATGGTCAATCTTTGACGAGATTACCAAGGTGCCCCGTCCCAGTGGCAATGACGAAGGTAAGTTAGACAAGATCCGCGCATGGCTCGTGGACTTCGCCAAGAAACACAATCTGGAGTACAAGATCGACAAGACCGGTAACGTGGCCATCTTCAGGCCCGCCGCTCCCGGCTACGAGAAGTGCAAGGGCATCGTGCTGCAAGGTCACATGGATATGGTCGCCGAGAAAGGTCCCGGCTCGACCCAC
>CACYSG010000067.1 GCA_902776955.1 uncultured Bacteroidales bacterium
ATTCCGGCATGTTGCAGGTGTTTGCGGTATTCGTCTTCAAAGGATTCCCGTTGATGATGTGCACGCTGGTTCTTGATGTAATTGGCAACCATCTCTCTGTCACGCATAGCGTAGGTGAATGCTCCATACTCTTTACCCCAACTGGAAAATTGCGGAAATAAGTCGCGATTCTGTTTGATCCATTGACTTGAAGGCTTCTCGTGAGTGGCCCCCTACGGGGCCCATGTCTGTTTGTGCTCCCGTCCTCAGGCCACACTGACCTTCGGCCAGTGCGCCCTGAGGTTAATTCAAGTCAAGGCCGTCGGCCTTGTTGAGGTCTCCGACCTCGTGTCCCCAGCAGTTATCCGCTGAACCTTAAATCGGCCTAACGGCCGAGAAATCAATAAAAGCTGAGAATTACATGATTTTACTGATATGACAAAGCCTCCGCTTGAAAAAAGCAGAGGCCTGTTATCTGTGATGAATCTCTCTCGTGACTGATGTCAGGGAACGAGGCCGTAGGCGCGGAAGACCTTCTGGATCTTCTCGAGCGCAAAGGCCACCTGCTCGTGGGTATGCGTTGCCATGAGGCTGAAGCGGATCAGCGTATCGTTGGGGGCAACGGCAGGCGACACGACGGGATTGACAAAGATGCCCTCGTTCAACAGGTCGCGCGTGATGGCGAACGTCTTGTTGTTGTCGCGGATGAACAGCGGGATGATGGGCGTCTCGGTGTGACCGATTTCGCAGCCCATATCACGGAATCCCTGCAGGGCCTCGTGGGTAATCTTCCACAGGTGCTCCTGGCGCTCGGGCTCACTGATGAGGATATCGATGGCCTTCATCGCTGCTGCAGTCGAGGCCGGCGTGATGCTGGCGGTGAAGATGTAGCTACGTGAGTGGTGGCGCAGGTAGTTGGTGATGATCTTGCTGGTGGCAATGAAACCGCCCAGCGAGGCAATCGACTTGGAGAAGGTACCCATGATCAGGTCCACCTCGTCGCGCAGGCCGAAGTGGTCACACACGCCACGGCCGCCCTCGCCGAACACGCCGATGCCGTGGGCCTCGTCAACCATGATGTTGGCATTGTACTTGTGTGCCAGGTCCACGATGTCGGGGAGCTTGCACACGTCGCCCTCCATCGAGAAGACGCCGTCGGTGACGATGAGCTTGACGCGGTCGGGCTCGCACTTCTTGAGCTGGGTCTCGAGCGACGCCATGTCGTTGTGCTTGTACTTGAGTGAATTGGAGAACGACAGGCGACGGCCCTCGATGATCGAGGCGTGGTCCTGCTCGTCCCACAGGATATAATCCTCACGGCCGGTGAGCGTGGAAATCACGCCCAGGTTCACGCCGAATCCCGTGCTGTAAATCATTGCATCCTCCTTGCCCTCATATTCGGCCAGCTTGCGCTCCAACTCCTTGTGGAGGTCAAGCGTGCCGTTGAGGAACGGCGAACCGGCACAACCGGTGCCATATTTCTCGGTGGCCTCGATGGCAGCGCGCTTGATGCGCTCGTCGTTCACCAGACCCGAGTAGCAGTTGGAACCGAACATGAGCACCTTCTTGCCATTCATGATGACCTCGGTGTCCTGCTCGCTAGAGATGGCGCGAAAATAGGGATAGATGCCGGCAGCTTTGGCTTTCTGCGGCTCGTCATATCGCGCTAACTTGCTCTGTAATAAGTTCATAAATATATGTCTTGGTTCAATATTCACCATCTTGTGACCGGGGTCAGCGATGGCATTATTTGATAATTGGCTGCAAATATATAAAAATAATCTTTAATGAAATGTTAAAAGGGCCGTTAAAAGCGACAAATCAGACAAATTAAATAGCGCTAAACTGTTATGAAACACGCATTACCACCCTGTTAATAATTTTTAAAAGGCACTAAAGCGTGCAAATAAGCGGTTCAGTTGCGGTCTACATCGTCCATCTCGAGCTCGGCGTTATGAATCAGGTCATAGTCCGAGAATTCCATGCCGTCAAATTCGCCGTCCTCAAACATCAGTTGGTCCTGACGCAGGCATCCCGTGGAAAGGATGGCCAGCACGACGACCGCGCAAGCCAGCAATAGATATTTCACGATTCTTTTCATAATACTTAAACGGTTATATTGTTCACTAAAGTGATGCAAAAATAACAAAAAATGGTATCATCACATCAATTTTGGGAAAAAAACAGTAATTTAGCGCACAATTATCACATGAAATCATCAATCTAATGGATTTATTTGAACAACGGATCAAGGAATTGCGCGAAATCATCAATCGCCACAACCACAACTACTACGTCCTGAACGCCCCCACGGTGAGCGACCAGGAGTTTGATGCCTTGCTGCGGGAATTGCAGGACCTGGAACGGGATTACCCCCAGTATCAGGACCCGCTCTCCCCCACCCAGCGCGTGGGCAGCGACATCAGCAAGGGCTTCACCCAGGTGCGCCACGAGCGGCCGATGATGTCGCTGGCCAACAGCTACAGCATCGAGGAGGTGCAGGACTTCCTGCGACGGGCACAGGACGGACTGGGCGGCGAGCCCAGCGAGATTGTGGGCGAGATGAAGTATGACGGCACGTCGATATCGGTGACCTATGAGCACGGGCGCCTTGTGCGGGCCGTCACCCGCGGCGACGGCGTGCAGGGCGACGACGTGACGGCCAATGTCATCACCATCAAGAGCGTTCCCCTGGAA
Source organism: uncultured Bacteroidales bacterium (assembly GCA_902776955.1). Classification (GTDB taxonomy): domain Bacteria; phylum Bacteroidota; class Bacteroidia; order Bacteroidales; family Muribaculaceae; genus Sodaliphilus. The sequence continues at coordinate 2,677 of CACYSG010000067.1, forward strand.
ATCACCGGTGTGGACGACCTGCCCGACAAGTTCGAGGCGAGAGGCGAGATCGTGTTGCCGTGGCAGAGCTTTGAACGCCTCAACCAGGAGCGCCAGTTCAACGAGGAACCGCTGTTCGCCAATCCGCGCAACGCCGCCGCCGGCACCCTCAAGCTGCAGAACAGCGCCGAGGTGGCCCGTCGCGGCCTCGACGCCATCTTCTACTTCCTGCTGGGCGACAACCTGCCCTTCGAGACCCACTACGACAGCATCATGGCGCTCAAGCGCTGGGGATTCAAGACGGGCGAGATGTCCATCCTGCCCAGCATCGACGCGGTGAAGGACTTCATCGGCCACTGGGATGTGGAGCGCAAGAAACTGCCCGTCGCCACCGACGGCCTCGTGTTCAAGATCAACTCCCTGCGCCAGCAGCTCAACCTAGGAGCCACCGCCAAGTCACCCCGCTGGGCGATAGCCTACAAGTTCGCCCCCGAGCGGGAATGCACACGGCTGCAGTTCGTCTCGTTTGAGGTGGGACGCACGGGTGTCATCACCCCTGTGGCCAACCTCGACCCGGTGCTGCTGAGCGGCACCGTCGTCAAGCGGGCATCGCTGCACAACGCCGACATCATCGCCCAGCTCGACATCCACGAGGGGGACATGCTCTATGTGGAAAAGGGCGGCGAAATCATCCCCAAAATCGTGGGCGTTGACGAGAAACAGCGCGTTGCCGGCAGCCGCCCGGTGGAATTTGTCACTCATTGCCCGGCCTGCGGCACGCCGTTGCAGCGTGTCGAGGGCGAGGCGGCCTGGGTGTGCCCCAACAAGTGGGACTGCGGCCCGCAGGTGTGCGGACGCATCGAGCACTTCGTGGGACGCCACGCCATGGACATCGACGGCATCGGCGAGGAAGTGGCGGTCGCCCTCAACAAGAGCGGACTGGTCAACGATGTCGCCGACCTCTATGACCTCACCCAGGAAAGCCTCGTCGCGCTCGACCGATTCCAGGAGCGCAGCGCCCAACGCATCCTGCGCGGCATCGAGGCGAGCCGTCAGGTGCCCTACGCCAGGGTCATCTTTGCCCTCTCCATTCCGTTTGTCGGCGAGACAACGGGCAAGGTGCTCGCCCGCCACACGCGCGACATCGACACCCTGATGACGCTGCCGGCCGACCAGCTGGCCGCTATCCCCGAGATCGGCCCCAAGATAGCCCAGTCGATCGTCGATTTCTTTGCCGACGAGCGCAACCGCGTCATCGTCGGGCGCCTCAGGGCGGCAGGCTTGCAAATGGCGCTGACCGAGGAGGAAACCGCCGGACAGACCGACAAACTGATGGGCAAGAAAGTCGTCATCAGCGGCGTGTTCGCCAAGCACTCGCGCGAGGAGTACAAAGCGATGATCGAGCAGAACGGCGGCAAGAACGTGAGCAGCATCTCGAGCGCCACCAGCTTCATCCTCGCCGGTGAGAACATGGGCCCCGCCAAACTCGAGAAAGCCCGTAAACTGGGCATCGACATCATCAACGAGGACCAGTTCCTGGAAATGATTGAATAGGACCCAACAACAATGTCTAGAAGGATTATCGCCATTTTTGTCATGGCAAGCTGTATGACTTCATTCCTGCTGCAGGCCCAAGAGGTGGAAACGTTTGTTTCGGGACTGGTGAGACAGTACCCCGAGGCGCGCCTGCTTGACATCTATAAGTCTAGTTTCCAGGACTTCATGGGTGCCGAGCATCTGGTCAACGACAAGGAGTCGGCCAGGGCCTATCTGGAGCAGGAACTCGCCACAACCGAGCCCGAGTCACTCATGCCCTGGTACTACGAGCCCTGCGGCACGGGCGGGCGCTACGTCCGCGTGAGCCTCAAGGCCGTCATCGACGGGAAAATCACCGCCGACGCGTTGCTTGACGCCTTTGTCCGCAGCGCCAATGACCCCGAGCGGCCCACCGTCGCACAATGGGCCGGCCGCTGGAACACCATGATCGGTGTCATCGACACGATGGGCCTCGACCTGCCCCATTACGACGAGGACAAGCACTTCATCGAGCAGGTGCTGGAGATGGGGAAATACGCCATCAGCCACTCGCCCGAGTACCGCGACGCCTATACCCCGCACTACCGCATCATCCGCCGCGACATCTTTGAGCAGGAAATCATGCCGCTCCTCACCGGCGCCCCCCAGCAATATAGATACTTGCCTCAGTAGGGCCTCGCCTTGGCGTGGCCGTTCGTTCCATCAAAAACTACAAATACGATTTTTAAAACTACGAATTACGCCAATTAAACTAATTTGGCATCCGCGCACAATTACGCCATATTTAACGAATGAGACTGTGTCATCATTCAACCACTAGAACAATAACCGCCCTGCGGGCGGGAAATTAAGCAAATTTATTAATAAAATTATAATAAATAAATGATATAATTTAATTTTATACATAATTTGTTTAATTTCCCGTGCGATAGCACGGTTATATGACCGAATTGCAATTATGACACAGTTCCGCAATTCGTAGAATATTTAAAAACTGTTGCGCCCCGCCAGTCACCTCAGTGACCCGTGCGGGGCGCGCGGCTTGTTGCTCCCACCCTGGGGAGCGATCATCTATTACCGTTTATAAAATTCAACTCTTTTTTATCATTTATTTCTTTGGTGCCTTCCGGTGCGCCTCGTCGCGATAGGGCAGGATGTTGCCATAGATGGTGATGGGCGAGCTTCCGGTGATGTAGGCGACAGCGCGGTTGGTGTTATGGTAGAGCGTGACCGTCACACTTGCATTCACACGGCTGCCCACCAGATCATACTGCAGGTTCACGTCGCCATTGTCCTCATAGGTGAGACGCTTGTTGCGCACCTTGCCCTTGCCGGTCCATCCACCCAAGCCGTTGGAGCCCGGATTAGCCATATTGAGCGCGAACTGGATGATACCGTCCTCGTCCTGAACGAGAACAAAGTTGGAATTGCTGTTGATGTCCCAGTGGCGGTAGCCCGTATTGCCGAGCTGGATATTATCGGCCATCAGGACAAAGTAGCCTCGGCGCAATGAGTTGGCAGCCTTGGCATAGGCCACATCATCGTTGTACTGACGCAACCTTTTCTCGCGTTCCTTGATTTCTTGCTCGGTTTCCTGGACGGGTTCAGCGGGTGTGATGATATCGAGCTTCACGTTCTCGTCGGTGACGATCTCGACCTCGTCGGGAGTTATTTGTGCTGTGGCACATAGTCCCATTGCCATGATTGCGCTAAGCGCCAATATGATTTTCTTCATTGTTTTAACAGGTTTAATGATTAATGTTCACTCTTTAGACCACAAATCCAAAAAAATGTTTAATTTTGGAGCGTAAAAAAATGCAATTATGGAAAAAAAGACCAATTTGAAACTTCCCACGCGCCTGCTCTTGCTGCTGTGTTTCATGGGCTTAGGCCTCATCGTGGCCTCTATCGCGAGCGCCGCGACCCTGCTGACCGGTAAAAACCTGCTCACGTTAGTCACTATTCAGGACGTGTTCGCCTTTATCGTGCCCGCCATTGTCGCCATGGCCTTGTTCTACCGCCGCCCGATGCATGCCATGTGCCTAGACCGCGCCCCGGGATGGCTGTCGCTGCTCGTCATCGTGGCATTCTACATCGTGTCGCTGCCGGCCATGAACTGGCTGGTGAACTTCAACGAGGCGATGACCCTGCCCGCATCGATGGCACCCCTGGAAGAATGGATGCGCGCCAGCGAAGACTCCGCCAAAGAAATCACCAAGCAACTGCTTGATATCCACACCGTTGGCCAACTTTTGGCATGCGTGTTTGTCGTGGGCTTCATGGCCGGACTGAGCGAGGAAATCCTCTTCCGCGGCGCCATGCTGCGCACCATGCAGGACAGCCGCCTAGGCACACACGCCGTCGTTTGGATCGTCGCCATCGTCTTCAGCGCCATCCACATGCAGTTCTTCGGCTTCCTTCCCCGCCTGGTGCTGGGACTGTGGCTCGGCTACCTGCTCGTGTGGACACGCAGCCTGTGGGTTCCCATCATCGCCCACACCCTCAACAACAGCACCGTCGTCGTCTTCAGCTACCTGGAAGGCAACGGTATTGTCCCTGAGGGTTACGGCGACAGCCTGGGCGTCCCCGCCGACGGCGCCTTCCCCTGGCTAGCCCTCGTCAGCTTCATCGCCAGCCTCGCCCTCGCCCTCTGGTCCCACCACCACTACCACAAGGGCCGCCAGTCACCCCCGTCCCTCCCCGTGTGATACCCCCGGCGAGCCCCACGGCAACCCCCGTAATTGCACGTGCCAATAGAGTATCCCCATGAATCCAATGAATTGACAATAAAAAAACAGAAAATGTGGAGAAAAATGACGCATTGTCGGGAAAATGAGTTACCTTTGTAGGTTAGAGTTATGCGGAGCGGCTGCGGCAAAGGCCGTTTCTCGTGCAATGGTTTAACAATCAACTTGTTAGAATAACAAAACAACAAAATACTTTACAGCTATGATGAAGAAATTTATCCTTATCGTGTGTGGCTCGTTTGTGGGCGCTTTCCTTGCGTTCATGTTCTTCATGTTTGCGGCAATGCTGATGAGTTTTGCCATTATGGGGTCCATGAGTATGGGTAGCGGCAAGCCTAAGGCGAAAGTTTCCAAGCATTCTATCCTGAAGCTTGACCTGGGCACCGATATCAGCGAGCGAGGCGGTAACGACGCCATCGACATGCTCTCGCTGCTCCAGGGTGGCGGCATGCCCGTGAGCACCGGCCTTAACACGCTCGTGTCGGCCATCAAGAACGCAGCCGATAACGACAAGGTGGACGGCATCTACATCGAGTGCAACGGTGTGAGTGCGGCTCCGGCCACGCTGCAGACCGTGCGTCGCTCGTTGAAGGAGTTCAAGAAGAGCGGCAAGTGGATTGTGGCCTACGGCTACGAGGGCATCAACCAGGCCGACTATTACCTGGCCAGCGTCGCCGACAGCATCTACATCAACCCCGTGGGAGCGCTTGACCTGCACGGCATGGCCTCGGTGACGCCCTACATGAAGAAATTGTTCGATAAAGTGGGTGTGGAGATGCAGGTGGTGCGCGTCGGCAGCTTCAAGAGCGCCGTCGAGCCCTACATGCTCGATGACATGAGCGAGGCCAACCGCCTGCAGCAGGAGCACTACCTGGGCGCCCTGTGGAAAGACATGCTCGACAGCATCGCCGCCGACCGCAAGTTGCAGCCCACCGCGCTGAACTCGCTGTGCGACAGCGTTATCATGACTTTCCAGCCCGTTCGCCTGTTCCAGGAGAAGCTGGTGGACAAGGTTGCCTATAAGTATGAGATGGAAGATATCCTGCGCAAGCGCACCCAGACGAAAAAGGATGACGACCTGAACTACATTGACCCCGAAGACCTGGCCGACGACCTGGAGGCCGAGGTATTCGGTGACCACATCGCTGTGGTGTATGCTGTGGGCGGCATTGACGACGGCACCAGCCCGACTTCGACCGACCAAGGCATCGTCAGCGCGGACCTGTGCGAGACCATCCATAAGCTCATGGACGATGACGACGTTAAGGGCATGGTGCTCAGGGTGAATTCGCCGGGCGGCAGCGCCTTTGGCAGCGAGCAGATCTGGAAGGCCGTCATGGACTTCAAGGCCAAGGGCAAACCCGTTGCCGTGTCGATGGGCGACTATGCCGCATCGGGCGGTTACTATATCTCGTGCTGCGCCGACCGCATCTTTGCCGAGCGCACGACCATCACGGGCTCGATCGGCATCTTCGGCATGATCCCTTGCTTTAACGAGCTCATCGAGAACAAGCTGGGCGTGCACATGGCTTCGGTCAAGACCAACGAGAACGGCGACATGGGCGCCATGGGCAAGAAGTTAACCCCTGCCCAGCTGGCAGCGCTGCAGAACATGGTCAACCAGGGCTATGAATTGTTCACCAAGCGTTGCGCCGACGGCCGCCACGTTGCCCAAGACTCCATCAAGAAGATTGCCGAGGGACGCGTGTGGGACGGCATCACCGCCAAGCAGATTGGCCTGGTGGACGACTTCGGCGGCATCCGCGAGGCCGTGGCATGGGTAGCCAACAAGGCCAAGCTCGGCAAGGACTACAAGACCCAGAACTATCCTGCCATCGAGGACCAATTCATGGCGATGCTCGACAAGTACATGGTCACCCGCTACGAGACCAAGCTGCAGGGCGAGATGGGCGTGCTGTATGACTGGCACAAGCAGCTGCAGCGCATCCTGGGCCGCGACCACATCCTGTGCCTCATGCCTGTCGAGGAAATCGAATTCTAGTTCACCGATTAGGGTTTCTCAGCTATTTTCAAGATACACAAAAACGGCTAACAGCTAAACATGGACCTGTCCAAGCTACTTAATAAAGAACAGCGCAAATCTATCATGGACGCACTGCTGACGCCATTCTCATGGGGATATGGCGCCGGCGTGTGGCTGCGCAACGCAGCCTTCAACATCGGCCTGCTGCCGCAGGAGGAGTTTGAGGTGCCCGTCGTGTCGGTGGGTAACATCACCGTGGGCGGCACCGGCAAGACGCCCCACGTCGAGTACATCATCGAGGCGCTCTACCGCCGCTACCACGTGGCGGTGCTCAGCCGCGGCTACAAGCGCAAGACCAAGGGGTTCATCCTGGCCAGCAACAACATGACGCCGCGCGACATCGGCGACGAGCCCTACCAGATCTATCGCAAGTACGGCAGCCTGATCACGCTCGCCGTGTGCGAGAACCGCCGCAAGGGCATCCACCAGTTGCTGAACATCGACCCGAATATCAACCTGATTCTGCTCGACGACGGCTTCCAGCACCGCTATGTGAAGCCCAAGGTGAGCATCGTGCTCATGGATTACAACCGCCCCTGCTACAACGACAAGCTCATGCCGTTGGGCACCCTGCGCGAGCCGGTGACGAGCCTCACGCGCTGCGACATCGTGGTCGTGACCAAGTGCCCCAGCAGCCTCACGCCCGTCGAGAGCAGGATGATGAAGACCAGTCTGGAACAGTACATGTTTCCCCCACCCTCGCAGATGCTGTACTTCAGCAACATCCGCTATGCCGACCCCATCCCGGTGTTCCCGGTGCAGTCGCCGCAGCTCACGTCGCTGCACTGGCTGCGCCCCGACGATGCGGTACTGTGCCTGACGGGCATTGCCAACCCCAAGCCGCTGGTGCGTTACCTGCGCCAGTTCCCGGCGGCGGTCAAGGTGCTCCACTTCGATGACCACCATTTCTTCACGCGCAACGATTTCTCGCTCATCTTCAAGGTGTTCAAGAGCCTTGAGGGAAACCGCAAGTTCATCATCACCACCGAGAAGGACGCGGTGCGCATCATGAACAATCCCTATTTCCCGCCCACCAAGCGCAACTGCATCTTCTACATTCCCATGAAGGTGGGAGTACTCGAGCCCAGCGAGGGCCCGAACTTTGTAGAGTGCCTTATCGAGCTGATCGACAAACAGGAGGAGCCGTCGAGGCCCGGTAACGACTATATCCAACAATAACCGTTCACATTCTCAGACAGAAAAGAAAGGATCCTTTATATGGCACAAGACATCAACTGGCTGGAAAAGATTCAGGAGACCAGCCAATTCATCCAACAGCGCGTCGACGGCAAGTTGCCCAAGACCGCCATCATCCTGGGCACCGGACTCGGAGCCGTGGTTGACCGCATCAACATCGAGGTAGAGATACCCTATGGCGAAATCCCCAATTTCCCCGTCTCGACAGTCGAGGGGCACAAGGGCCGCCTGATCTTTGGCTACCTGGGCAACAAGTACATCATGGCCATGCAGGGCCGCTTCCACTACTACGAGGGCTACACGATGCAGGAGGTCACCTTCCCCATCAGGGTGATGAAGGCCATCGGCATCAAGACGCTGTTCGTCTCCAACGCCTCGGGCGGCATGAACCCCGACTTCAAGGTGGGCGACCTGATGGTCATCACCGACCACATCAACGTCTTCCCCGAGCATCCGCTGCACGGCAAGAACATCAACGAGCTGGGGCCGCGCTTCCCGGCCATGGTCGATGCCTATAGCCCGCGCCTCATCCAGATGGCCCGTGACATCGCCAAGGAGAAAGGCATCCGCCTGATGGAAGGTGTCTATGTGGGCACCCAGGGCCCGACGTTTGAGACGCCAGCCGAGTACCGCTACTTCTGGCGCATCGGCGGCGACGCCGTCGGCATGAGCACCGTCCCCGAGGTCATCGTGGCACGCCATGGCGACATCGAGGTGTTCGGCATCTCGATCATCACCGACCTGGGTGTCGAGGGTGCCGTGGAGCGCGCATCACACGAGGAGGTACAGAAGGCCGCCGCTGCCGCCCAACCCATCATGGCGATGCTCGTCCAGGAAATGGTCAACCGCTTTGAAGAAAAAGAATAAAAGAGATAATAGTTAATAGTTAATAGATAATAGTTCTAGACCCTCTAGAATATCTAGAATATCTAGAGAATCTAGAACAACTAGGGACTAGAAACTAGGGACTAGAAACTAAAAAAAGAAACCAAATGAAAGAAACCGAGATATCGACGCTGGGTGAGTTTGGGCTGATTGAGCATCTCACCAAGTCTTTTCCTGTGCGCAACGAGTCCACACGCCGCGGCGTGGGCGACGACTGCGCTGTCGTTAACTATGGCAAGGACCGTGACACACTCATCACCACCGACCTGCTGCTCGAGGGCATTCACTTCGACCTGACCTATGTGCCGCTGATGCACCTGGGCTATAAGGCCATTGTGGTCAACTTGAGCGACGTCTATGCCATGAACGGCAAGCCGCGCCAGGTGACGGTATCTCTGGGTATCAGCAAGCGTTTCACGCTGGAGCACATCGAGCAACTCTACGAGGGCATGCGCATCGCCTGTGAGCACTACGGCGTGGACCTCGTCGGCGGCGACACGAGCGCGTCGGTCACGGGACTGATCATCAGCGTGACATGCCTGGGCGAAGCCGCAAGGGAAGACATCGTCTATCGCACGGGTGCCAAGGACACCGACCTGATCTGCGTCAGCGGCAACCTGGGAGCGGCCTACATGGGACTGCAACTGCTCGAGCGCGAGCGCCGCGTCAGCGCCGGCATGAAGGAGGGAGAGTTTGAGCCCGACTTCGCCGGCAAGGAGTACATCATCGAGCGCCAACTCAAACCCGAGGCCCGTCGCGACGTCATCGACGAGATACGCGAACTGGGCATCCGCCCCACAGCGATGATGGACGTGAGCGACGGCCTGTCGAGCGAACTGCTGCACATCTGCAAGGACTCGGGCGTGGGCTGCCGCGTGTATGAAGACCGCATCCCCATCGACTACCAGACAGCCCTCATGGCCGAGGAACTGAACATGAACCTGGTCACCGCAGCCATGAACGGCGGCGAGGACTACGAACTGCTGTTCACCGTGCCCCTCGCCGACCACGAAAAAGTGGCACGCATGAAAACCGCACGGCTCATCGGCCACATCACCAAACCCGACCTGGGCGCCTATATGGTCACCCGCGACAACCAGGAACTCGAAATCCGCGCACAAGGCTGGAACGCCTTCAACCCCAAATAACACTCACCTGCCGACGAACAATCAAAACGGCGAATTTTAAACGGCGAATTTTACGAATTAACCGAATAAGCATCCGCGCTCAAAGTAACGGTATATACACCGTCACCCCCGAGCGCGGATGCCTTCGTTCAATTCGGTTAATTCGCCGACAAGTTCACGAGCGCGGATGCAAATTATTTCTTCGCGTCTTTGCGCCTTAGCGTGAGGCCCCAAGCGCGGATGCCTTCGTTCAATTCGGTTAATTCGCCGACAAATTCATGAGCGCGGATGCATATTATTTCTTCGCGTCTTTGCGCCTTAGCGTGAGGCCCCGAGCGCGGATGCCCTCGTTCCGATCAATTCGCGGATGCCCATTGTCTTATTCGCCGTAATAAAGTCGTGATTTTGCGTTAACAGATTGGCGGTTTTGACCGTATTTTTGTGTTATTTCGGTGATTTTTGGCCGATTTTAGCAAATTATTGTTAAAATCAATCATTTTTTTGATGAAAAATTAGGTAAGAAATAACAAATGGCTTTATATTTGCAGTGGTTTTCATGGTATTAGTTTTTAAGATTGTGGAAATCACCGATGTCGCGAGGCAGCAGGATTTCCGAGTTTAAGGTTTATGTTAATGGTATTAGAAGGTTAATTAGTTAAAACAAGTCTTTGACGTCGAGTCAGGGACTTGTGTTTTTATAGCCCTCTCTATCTGCATGGAAGACAGTCTGTTAACGACATGGGATAAATATTTTTCCAGAAAAGTGTTGTCAGTTCAGGAAAAAGCAGTACCTTTGCAGCCGGGTAAGTCCTACACGGCCAGCTCCCTCCCAATCCCCCAGGCCTTGACCGGAGCAAGGGTAACGAGGTCGTAGCGGCGCGCTGTAGCTCAAAAGTGGCGGCACCCTTTGGCATCCTCAATTATTATTCCTAACTTTGGCGCTTTGACATTTCTATTTTCCTAACCTAAACCTTTTGATATGATGACTACTAAATTATCTCACCTACGCAGCCTGTTGCTCGCAGGCTCCATGATGCTGGCCTTGATGGCCGGCGCCAGCAACTATTTCTACTTTGACTTTCCTGTACTTATCGAGGGTGGTGATCAATTCACTGCTATGGTGCCTGTCAAGGCCAAGTTCGACACCCCCGTCGGCTCATGGAAAGTCCAGTTCACCTTCCCTGAAGGAATCACTCCCCTGTCTTGTAGTAATGGCAGCGACATGACTATGAGTTATATCGATTGGGACGGTAATACCCGGGAGAACACCTTTTCACTATGGAACAGTAGTGACTTCACCTGCTTTGGCAGCACCACCTACGGCATGCCAAAGCGCTATGATGTCGAGGAGGAAGAGTATTACTCCAAGTCAAACAGGATGATATGGGAAGCCGGCACCTATGAGGAGATGTTCCTGATTGAATGCCGAATAGAGCCCAACCTCTATACTGGCGGCGACATCGAGGTCTATACCCAGACCTCCTGCAGCGCTACTTCAACGGGCACACCGATTGAAGGCGATAACACATATATCTATCTTCCTGGCGATATCAATTGTGACGGCATGGTCAACATCGCAGACATCACAGGACTCATGGACATCATAGTTAACGGCTCTGGTTCATACTACTATTACGATTACGAAGATATTATGATGGGCGACGTTAACCATGATGGTGCGGTTGATGTCTCGGACGTCGAGACAATGATTAACGGCATAATGTCTGATCTTGGCGGATTTGAAGCATATGAGCTCAACGAGTCCACGACGACATCGCCTATCCACTTCTCCTCTCCTCCCCACATCTCGTTCTACACCGATGATTACTGCATTTCCGAGAGCGATTTGGGCAACAACTTCACCATTCCCGTAAAGGCCGATATCATGGGTAACATCAGCGCATGGGACCTGCAAATCGACTTGCCCGAGGGCCTCTCCATCGTCAGAGTAGCGCCCGGCAGTGACATGACCCTCCAATACACCGACTACCGTGGCAACGAGCGTACAGATCAAGCCATTTACGCCACCAGCCAGGACAAGACCCACATCGTCGCCAGAACACCGTTCACTGGCGGCTATGAATATGACGAGGAAAACGAGAGTTACGAGTTTTATGGCTCGATTAAGTGGGAATCAGGCAGTTACAACGAGATGCTGCTGCTCACCCTGAGACCCAACGAGGATTACGCAGGCGGAGAAATCACCATCACAGCCAAGGCCACCTGTGGCTTTGACAAGCGGTACAACTCCATCTACTTCTGGCCCGACACAACTGTCCACTATCATGAAGGTGAATACTATCCTGGTGACATTGACGGCGATGGTATGGTTACTGTATCGGACCTCACCTATTTGATGAATATTATTGTAGGCTATGAGAGTAGCTTGTCCCAGAGCAACGACGTTCATCAGGATGGTGTGATCGATATCATGGACCTGGAGAAAATTTTTGATCTCCTCTTCTTTTATGATGACGAATCCGGATGGATGGAAGGCTATCTGCTTAGCGAGAGCATCAACACTTCCTTCATTGATGTAGAAGTGCCTCCCGTGCCAGCACCTGGCGACTTGAACGGTGACGGCGCGATCAACGTCAGCGATGTGACCGCGATCATTTCGCTCCTTCTCGACAACGACGGCGAGTACTACAACGAGTACGCCGATCTCAACTACGACGGCGTGGTTAACGTCACCGATGTCACCCTTCTCATCAAAATGGTTCTGGAAATGAACTAAACGCCCGTCATTGACAAGCTATTAAGCTAAACGAACCCCAAGAGCCCTTCAGTGCGACTCTTGGGGTTCACTTATCTTTTTACCATTAAGGAAAACCGCAACATGTAGGGCCTCGCCTCGGCGTGGCCGAAAATGTGTATAATCCTTTATCCTCTGGCTTTCGTGAAATTTGATAAAAATATGTACGCGGATGCCTAATTAGTTTAATTGGCGTAATTCGTAGTTTAAAAATCGAATTCGTAGTTTTGTCTTTACCGCAGCATGTCGCGCACCTCGTCGAGGGAGCCGTCGTTGGGCGACGGGTTCACGCCCAGCAGGTAACACAGCAGCGGATAGATGCACACGTTGCGGAAACGGTCAGCCTTCTCGTAGCCCACCTTGAAGTCGGGACCGATGGCTCGGAAGCCCACCTGCATGTCGGCCGCCGTGTGGTCAAAGCCGTGGCTGCCGCGCTGCTTTTTGGAGGGGTTGTCGGCAAAGAGCCAGCCCACGTCGGGCAACACGACGACATCACCCATGTTCTTGTTAGTACCATAACCCAGATAGGCAGGCAGCTCTCCCTTCTTCCAGGCGCGGATGTGGTCCACCCCCTGCAGGGCGTCGTAGATGCTGTCGATATACTGCGGTGCGCTGGCATAGATTAGCGTGGGATAGTCGTTGCAGAAACGCTCATACCAGCGCTTGGGCAACACGTCGTCAATGTCCACAAAGCGCTTGGGATCCACGCTAGCCATGCCATGGTCACCCGTGACGATGAAATTCACCTTATCGGCAATGGGCAGCATCTGGATGCGCGCCCACAGGCCACTCAGCAGCAGGTCCATATCCTCGAGGGCGCGACGCGTCATGCGATTCATGGGGCCATAGCTGTGACCCGCACGGTCAGGTTCCTCAAAGTAGGCCATCACCAGGTGGGGACGGTCGTTCTCGGGCAACTTGAGCAGACGTATAATCTCGTCGACGCGCTCGGCAAAGTCAAGTTGCTCAGTCTGGTAATCGCGCCAGTAGGTAGGATGCTCGTTGTTGATGGCCACGTCGCTGCCTACCCAAAAGACCGTTGCCGTCTTCACGCCCTGGTGCTTGGCCGTGAGCCACACCGGGTCGCCGCCATAGTAGTGGCTGTCGGCACGAGTCACCTTGTTTTTCAACGAGTACTCCACGCCGTTTTCCCTGTCCCAAAAGACGTTGGCGATAATGCCGTGATGGTCGGGGGTGAGGCCGGTGGCCAGCGTGTAATGGTTGGGGAACGTTTTGCTCGGGAACGACGGCTGCATGACGGCCTTAACGCCATCATGGGCCAACTGGTTCAAGAACGGCACGTCGTAGGTGTCCAGGTAGTCCCACCGCAGTCCGTCAAGCGAAATGATCACCGTGTAGGTGTCACGTCCCGCCGCCCATGCCTGCCATGGCAGCACCGACATCAGCAACAACACGAATACTAATCCGCGAATACTCTTCTCTTTTAAATAGCCCATACTAATCACAATTTATCAAGTATTATAATGTCTATACTCACACACAAGCCACACAACCGGCCCGCTCATGCAGGTCGAAGACCTGCCGATGTTAGAACCCACAGTGGTGCACGTCACTACGCGGCATGCACCACAATGGGTTAACCACACCACCACCGCAACGCGGTGGCTACCCCACTACACGTCACCCGAATGTGACAGGTCGAAGACCTGACGATGTGGTTAACCCATTGTGGATGACACCGCAACGCGGGGTCGTCCACTGTGGGGCCTATGTCGCATCGTCAAGTGAGCATATTATCATCCCACTCCACGCCATTACGCTCTGCCAATCGGCGATACTCATCATCATAATTCACTTGCTTGTGGTGCTCACGCTGGCCGATAATATAGCGTATCACCGCATCACGATGTGAATTGGAGACAGAAAAAGCACCGTATTCCTTACCCCACCCCACAAATTCGGGAAACAGGCCACACCTCTTAGCCCACTCGCTACTAGAGCGTTTAATGTCCCATACCAAGTGTGACAAGGATACCGTAGGAGCCAAGTCAACAAGCATGTGAATGTGATTCTCAATGCCGCCAATACGGCATAGAAAACACTCGTTTCGCTTCACTATACTCGTTATAAAACGATACATGTCCTCAGCGTGTTCCACGTTGATGGTCATGTGTCTGTTTTTGGTGTTGATGACGACATGGTGGAGCGAAACTACTTTACTCATGATTTCTATTGTTTTTGGCAAAGGTAATAAGAATTCCCGACTCCCGCAACATTCTACCGATATAACTACCGCACCTCTCACGAGGTGCGACTATGAGGGTGCTCCATGCCCACAGTGATGCACGCCGCTGCGCGGCATGCACCACAATGGGTTAACCACACCACCACCGCCCCGCGGTGGTCCCCCGCCACACGCCACCTGGCCACTCGCTATCTATGCGACAGGTCGAAGACCTAATGATGTTAGAACCCACAGTGGTACACGCCGCTGCGCGGCATGCACCACAATGGGTTAACCACACCACCACCGCAACGCGGTGGTCCCCCGCCACACGCCACCCGGATGCAGCACGTCGTAGATGTGCCGATGTTGTTAGCCCATTGTGGAGGGCACCGCATCGCGGGGACGTCCACTGTGGGACCCGCCGATGTTGTTAGCCCATTGTGGAGGGCACCGCATCGCGGGGACGTCCACTGTGGGACCCGCCGATGTTGTTAGCCCATTGTGGAGGGCACCGCGACGCGGGGGCGTCCACTGTGGGATGTGCCGATGTGGTGGCGTCCTCCCGCGGGGGTATTGAAAAATGGGAGTTCACGCGGATGGTGAACTCCCATTTATGGGTGGATGATTGAGGTTTACTCGGTGATTCTCACGGGGATATCACCTTGCAAATCTCTCTCAACAATCATCTTTACTGGGCCTTCTTGTGAGAGAAGTAGATACCGTTGGCCATTTGAGGCGTCCCCTTGTAAGTGCTCTTCACACCGATAACGCTCAGCTCGTCGCCTACCTCGATGCCCTCGGTAGCGATCAGGTACTTGCGGTACTCGCCAGTTGCGCCCCAACCGGGATAGCAACCGTAAACGTATACCTGGCTGTCGCCATCATAGAGGTACAGGTTACCGTAGTCGGGGTTGGCGATCTCGGTGATGGTACCCGTCAGCATATAATATACGTTGGGATCATCGGGCTCGTTGAGGAACTCGTCGATGCTTACGGGGGTCACGGGAATGCTGGACTCCAGGACTGCGCCGGTCATCTGCGGGGTTTCCCTGTACACGCCACGCTTGCCCACGAGGGTAACGATGTCACCAGCCTTCAGGCCGGCAGCCTCAAAGTCACCCCTGGCGCCGATACCGTAAACGTAGGTCTCGCCTGAGAAGTCACGGATATAGACGTTGCCAAAGGTAGCGTTAGCCACACTAGTGATGACACCGGTGAGGCGATACTGGGTCTCGCCCACTTCGGCCTCGAGGAACTCGGCAATCGAGCACTCGACGATAGCACCGGTCTGGTTGATGGTTGCATTAGCGGTGTACTCCTTGCTGCCGTCGGTGGTCTTGAACACAACGGTTGTGCTGCGGTCACCACCGGCGTTGGCGTTGGCATGGAAGGTTACCACGGGCTCGGCACCACCGGTTACCGACACGATGCCCAGCCAGCTCTTGGCGTCCTCGGGAATCTCAACCGAGATGCCGTTGGTGGTCTTGCAGGTCAGGTTTACGGTCACGTTGCCACCCTCCTTGGGAATGGTAGCGTCGGCGGGGTCATAACCCTCGACCTTGACGAGCGACTTCTGAATCTTGACAACGGTCACGTCAACGAGCTCTACGGTACCGTTATACACGGTCTTGGGACCCTCGACGGTAACGATGTCACCCTCCTCGAGGCCCAGGCTCAGGAAGTTCTTGGTACCACCCTTGGCATCAAGCGTACCATAGATGTAAACCTCACCCGTCTCGTCAACCAGATACCAGTTGCCGTAGGTCGTGTTGCCAGGCCTTGGATCACGTTGATGGTCTGCTTCTTGTCGGCACAAGCGACGTGCAGGACGGCGGTGCGGCCGTCGGGGGCGGCATCGGCCTTGAAGGTCACCTGGGTCTCACCGGCGCCACCGTTCTTCGGGCTAACGGTCAACCAAGCGGGAATTTCCTCGTCGTCAAATGTCCAGGCTTCCTTGGCATTCAAGGTGATCGTGTTGGAACCACCAGCCTCGGCGATGCTCACATAGGAAGATGAAACCTTAATTTCATCGAGCAAGGTAATCGCATCGTCGTCAGAGCATGCCGACAACAGGGCTACCAGTGCAAAAAACGAAATAAAATATTTGAGTTTCATAATATTGTCTTAGTCTTTAGGAATTAGTTGAAGATGTACTTAATACCGATAGAAGCGTTCCAGCACTGGCCGACGCTCTTGTTGGGAACGAAGGTCTCGGTGTCGTAGCCAATCGACTTGGGAGTCGAGAAGGTGGCATAACCCTGTGCGTCAACGCCCTCATACTTGAGGATGCGGGGATCGCTGCCGATCTCGGGGTTGAGATACTTGCTCACGCCCCAGCTCGAGTTGAACAGGTTCAGCACGTTCTTCACGTCAACGAGCAGCTGCAGGGTGTGCTTGGCACCGCACACGTTCAGCGAGAAGTCATGCTTGTAGCTCAGGTCGATGCGGTGAACCCAGGGGTTGTACAGGCTATAGGGCTCGGCATACTTGCCCTGATTCTTCTTCAGGTAGCTGTTGGCATGAACATATCCCATGAAGCGGGCCTGGTCGTCCTCGCTAACGAAGCGGAACTCGCGGTTCTCAACCTGCTCGTCGGTGGGGATGTAAACGGCGTCGTAGTTGTAACCGTCACCGTTCATGTCGTTGGCCATCATGTAGGAGTAGTTGTAACCGCCGCGCCAGGTCTCATAGATCAGGCCATAGTGGTTACCACTGTGGTCGTGACCGGTAGCCGAGAAGATGAAACGGTCAGGAGTTACATACTGCGAGTTGTGCAGCTTGATGTTGTTGGGACCCTCGATGGTGGGAACATAGGTGAAGGCACTCTCGGCAGCACTACCGGGCATACCGGTAACCTCCTTCTGTACGGTGTGGGTGTAAGCGGCCATCAGGCTCAACCAGTCGGTGGGATCGGCATTCAGGGTGATGTTGCCAATCCAACCATAACCGCGGCTGGTGTTCTCCAGGACGAAGGCCTTGGTACCCGTGCGGAAACCGGCAGGATAAATGGGACGGTTGTCAACACCGTTGAAGCGGGCGAAGCCACCCACGCTGGGGATAGCCCAGTCGCTGATGCTGGCAGCGTTGATGTTCTTGTTGAAGATACCCTCAATGGTTACGCTGAAGGGGAAGCTTACGGGGATGCTGTAGTCAACAGCCAGCGAGCTCTTCCATACCATCGGCATCTTGAACTTGGGATCCACAGCGCTGATCGAGCTGGGAACGGTACCCATGTCAGAGGTCACGTTCTCGGGATAACCCATAGCGATGAGTTTGCTGCGCAGGGCATCAATCGAGGCGTTACCGTTGGCGTCGGTCACCAGACCGCCGGCAAACTGGCTCATGTCGATGAAGCGGTTACCGTTAGCATCGGTGGTATAGGCACCAGTGTAGTTCTCAAAGCCACGGTTGGGCTTGTAGACCATCTCACCGGTGTTAGGATCCTTGACCATACCGCCAATCTTGGTGTTGGCGTTGAGCTGAGCCTGATACTGTACCAGACCGCCGTTGGTGGGCATGTTGGTGAAGAATACCAGGGGCAGACGGCCCGAGAACAGACCCGTACCACCACGAACCTTGAGGTTCTTGTTACCGAATACATCCCAGTTGAAACCAATGCGAGGTTGAACGATCAAGTTGCTGTTGGGCCACTTGCCGGTGTCGATGTGACGAACCTCGCCCTTCTTGTCATAATAGTCGAGTGCCAGGATGGCGTTGTTGGTGAGCAGGTCACCGTTATTGAAGAACAGACCGTCGAGACGCAGACCGTAGGTCAGCTTGAAGTTCTTGGTGATGTTCCACTCGTCCTGAGCATAGATACCAGCCTTGTTGAACTGCACGCGGGCAGCGGGCTTGGTCTCGCTACCGTAACCGTAGGTCAAGCAAACGACCTCGGGGGTTGCACCGTTGAGGAAGTCGTCAACGCTGTTGTAGCGGTAGTAACCGGTACCATTGCGCATATACTGGTTGTCGGCCATCTGATGCTCAAACGACAGACCACCCATGATCTTGTGGTTACCAAAGTACCAGGTAGCGTCGTCACGCAGGTTCCAGATGGTGTTGTGAACGGCGTTGTTCCAGGTGAACAGCTCATAACCCAGGGCCATGTAGTTGTCGCGGTTGCCGTCGGCATCGGTCATCGTGATGTCGATGAAGGGGAACTCGCTCGAGTTGCTGGCGCGGATGTCGTCCAGCTTAGAGAAGGTAGCCAGGAACTGGTTCGACAGGTTGTCGGTCAGGCGGCTGTTCAGGTCAAACGAGAAAGAGTGTACCAGGTTGTCCATGCCATACATCGAGTTGGCAAACGAGAACGAGTTCTGTGATACACGGTAGCTAGCCATACGCGTGCCACCATCCATCGAGGTACCGTTGGGATTGCTCCAGTAGCGGTTCTTGGTGTAGTTGTAACGCAGGGCCAGGTGGTGGTCATGGGTGATGTTCCAGTCGATGCGGGCAAGAATCTTATAGTTGTTCTCGTCGGCGGGGAACTTGGTCCATGAACCGGTGTCGTAACCATACTTGCTCATGACAAAGTTGCTCACGCGCTCCAGGTCGGCAAACGTCGTGCGCGAGATACCACGCTCGGCATCGGCAATACCGTCGGTCGACGGACTCATCGTGTTAACGATAGTCGGCTTCTTGGTCATCTCACCGTTCACAAAGAAGAACAGCTTGTCCTTAATGATCGGGCCACCGATGCTGGCGCCATAGGTGGTCACGCGGTCCTTCTCGCGAGAATTAGCGCCCAGCTGAGTGCCGTCGACAACGTCACCACGCAGGTTCTCGTTGCGGTGGAAGATGTAGGCACTGCCACGGAACTTGTTGGTACCGCTCTTGGTGATAGCGTTCACACCACCACCGATGAAGTTGGTCTGACGAACGTCGTAGGGCGAGATAACGACCTGCAACTCCTCGATAGCCTCGATGCTGATGGGGTTACCACCACCGGGCAGGTTGTCGCTCAGACCGAAGTTGTTGTTGAAGTTGGCACCGTCAACGGTGAAGTTGGCGGTACGGCCATCGGTACCGGCGAAGCTCATGCCGTTACCACCGTAGGGCGACAGACGGGTGATGTCGGTCAGGCTGCGGGTAACGGTGGGCAGGTTGGTGATCTGCGTGCTGTTGATGTTCGTGGCGGCACCGGTCTTCTCGGCGCGGAACTTGGTAGCAGCGGCAGTAACCACAACCTCACCCAGGGCGTTGGCGTCAACGCTCAGGTCGAAGTCGAGATTCGAGGTCTCGGCCAGTTGCAGCGTCACGCCCTCGATGCTACGGGGCTCATAGCCGATGTAGCTCACCGACACGGTGTAGGGACCGCCGGGACGCATACCCTGGATGGTGTAGCGGCCATCGATGTTGGTCACGGCGTTGTACTTCGTGCCCGAAGGGGTGTGCAATGCGGTGATTGTAGCACCAATCATCGCCTGCCTGTTTTCATCGGTCACAACACCCGACAGCGCCGAGGTCGTCACCTGAGCACTCGAGGCCAATGCCACAAAGAACATAGCCACTAATGCCAAAAGCTTAACTGTTCTCAACATAGTAAAAACTTTTTTTAATGGATGAAAAAATGATGAATTATTAAAAAATTGATTGTTTACATGAGAATCTGACAAAAGATTTCGCGCCACATTAGCGGAATATTCCCCGTCTAATGTGGCGCGTATGTTGCTGGACTCCCTTTCCTGCAACGGGCTATAAAACTGGCTTGCCGCCCCTCCGCTACAAGATATCCTGAAAGGTATGCCAAAAGTATGCGCTAACACTGCTTTTTCTTTGTCACTTCACTTTTCGGGCACAAAATTAGTCATTTTCTCACACATGACAAAAATGATTGGACAAGTTTTTATTAACAATGTCGGGATTTAACGCAATTAACTAAAAATCGCAACTCTATTCAGCCCTTTGACCCCACGCTAAGGCGCAAAGCCGCTAAGATATTGAAGTGATTAGGATTGCTCGCTAGTGCTCGCAAGAAATCAAAAAAAATTTATGGGAATGATATAGAAGTTGACCCTGAAAGTATTTTTAATGCGAATTTCGCTAATGAGACTAATTTCACGAAAAAAAAATATTCGCAAAAATTAGATTAAAATACTAGCATTAAATTAGTTAAATTCGTGTAATTAGCATTTGCCCCGCAGGGTTTGGGGCCAACAGCTATATCATTGCCAAAATTATTATTAACAATAATTCTTCGCGTCTTTCTATATTACGTGAGAGCACGGGTGCCATCAGCTGGGACGGTTCTAATGATGCGGTAAGCGAAGCGGCGCTATCAGTTAGAACCGTCCCAATGATGCACCACCCCCGCCGCTGTCACCATAACCAGAAAATCTCCCAATGATGCACCGCCCCCGCTGCTGTCACCATAACCAGAAAATCTCACAAGTACCCGTTGGCGGAATCAAAGCAAGATCGTTTTTAACGTTGCCAATTCTCACCCATAAGGTGCCCATTGGGGTGGAAGCGGCAACAAGATGCCATGCATGCGAATGGCACCCGGAGGGTGGCCTCTGAGTAACCGGTGGTACCTGCCTGCGGAACGAGCGAAGCGAGTGCAGCAGCAGGCAC
>CACYSG010000068.1 GCA_902776955.1 uncultured Bacteroidales bacterium
GACATCTTCCCGTTGACGACCCACGCGTTTGAGGGCATTGAGTTGTCGGTGCCGGGCAACAGCGACCACATGTTGCGCTCCCAGTTCGGCGACTACATGAGTTTGCCCAATCTGGACCATGTGGAGCACCATGTCGTCAAGCTGGAATTTCTGGATTGACCATCGTCAATCACAGCCATCCATTTGTCACACCCATGGCAATCAAGTTGCGTGCAAGAGCCACTCGCGCGACAGATGATATTTTTTGTTGTGAAAAACGGCGAAAATAGGAAAAATTGAGTATCTTTGCGGATAAATCCTAACAATCAAAAATAAAGATTATGGCAGATAAAACACCTACTCCGCATATCGGCGCCAAGTATGGCGAGATTGCACCCACCGTGATTATGGCCGGCGACCCCTTGCGCGCCAAGTTGATGGCAGAACGCTATCTTGAGAATCCCACACTGTACAACCAGGTGCGCGGCATGCTCGGTTATACGGGCACGTACAAAGGCAAACGCATTTCGGTCCAGGGTCATGGTATGGGTATTCCCTCGATTGGCATCTATAGCTACGAGTTGTTTAACTTCTATGATGTGAAGACCATTATCCGCGTTGGCTCGGCCGGATCGATGCATCCCGACCTGCACATCGGCGACCTGGTGATGGCCCAAGGCGCCTGCACCAACAGTGCCTATGCCATGCAGTTCCACTTGCCGGGCATCTATGCCCCGATTGCCGACTTCGGCCTGTTGCGTTCGGCTGTTGAGAAGGCCGAGGAACTGGGTTACCACTACAAGGTGGGCAACGTGTATTCGTCAGACACCTTCTATGATGACAGCCCCGACACCGACCAGTGGCAAAAGATGGGTGTTCTCGCCGTAGAGATGGAGGCCCCTGCCCTGTATATGAACGCCGCCCGCAGCGGTGCCCGTGCCCTGTGCATCTGCACCATCAGCGACTCGCTGATAACCGGCGAGGTGACCACAGCCGAGGAGCGCCAGAACAGCTTCACCAAGATGATGGACGTAGCATTCGGCATCATCTAATCATCAGAGTCCACATCCTTTTATCTAATAAGGTATCAATATGGCAATGCTATCCCGAATCACCGAACTGTTTGAGATCGACTATCCAGTGATTTCAGGCGGTATGGTGTGGTGCAGCGGGTGGGAACTCGCTGCCGCCGTGAGCAATGCCGGCGGATTGGGACTGATAGGTGCCGGTTCCATGACCCCCGAGGTGTTGCGAGATCATATCATCAAGTGCCGTCAAGCAACCGCTTACAACTTCGGTGTCAACGTGCCGCTGATGCGCCCTCAGGCAGCCGAGATGATGGAAGTCATCGCCGAGCAGAAGGTCCCCATCGTGTTCACCTCGGCCGGCAGCCCCAAGAAGTGGACCAGCTGGCTGCACGAGCGCGGCATCATGGTTGCCCACGTGGTATCCTCGTCGGCGTTTGCCGTAAAATGTGAGGCTGCAGGCGTTGATGCCGTCGTTGCCGAAGGCTTTGAGGCCGGCGGCCATAACGGCAAAGAGGAAACGACGACCATGTGCCTCATACCTGCCGTGAGACGCGCCACCGACCTGCCGCTTATCGCTGCTGGCGGCATCGCCACCGGCGACGCCATGCTTGCCGCAGAGTCGATGGGCGCCGACGGCGTACAGGCCGGCACCTTATTCGCATTGACCGAGGAGAGTTCGGCCCATGAGAATTTCAAGCGCCTGTGCCTGAACCTCGATGAAGGGGGCACCATGCTGCACTTCAGGAAACTTTCTCCCACGCGATTGGTGAAAAACGGTTTCCAGTCGAGCGTTCTAGAAGCCGAGAACCGTGGAGCCAGTGAAGAAGAGCTGCTCGATCTTATCGGCATCGGCAAGACCCGCACCGGTATCTTTGAGGGCGATGTCGAGAACGGAGAACTGGAAATCGGCCAGGCCGCCAGCTTGCTCAAGGGGCGTGAAATCGAGCCTGTAGATGTGGTGATGCAACGATTTGTTCAAGAATACTACATCGCACGTAGGCAGCTCATTAACCAGGCAATGGAGGAGCAGATTTCAAGAAGAACTTTAATGTGATTATTCAATTTGGAAGTTCTTCCAAATTGAAGTTTAGAGTTTAGGGTTTAGAGACGTTAGGGGTTTTAATTAACAAATAAAATTAAATTATTACTTTAAAAATATAATTATAAATAAATATGTCACAGTGGTTTGAATGCAAGGTCAAGTATGACCGAATGATGGAAAACGGCGTACAGAAGACCGTATCGGAACCTTATCTTGTTGACGCATTGTCATTTACCGAGGCCGAGGCTCGCATCACCGAAAAGATGCAGCCCTATATCTCGGGTGAGTTCAGCGTTGACACCGTTAAGCGCGTGAAGTTGAGCGATATTTTCTATAATGAGTCAGGCGATCGCTGGTATAAGGTGAAAACCAATTTCATCACCATCGACGAGAAGACCGCCGTCGAAAAACGCACCGCCAGCTTCCAGCTCGTTCAGGCAAGCGACTTCAAGGGCGCTCTGGCCCTTTTCATGGAAGGCATGCACGACACGATGGCCGACTTTGAGATCGCCTCGATTACCGAGACTCCCCTGATGGACGTCTTCCCTGCAGACCTTGACGAGACCCGCGCCGACCGCGAAGCACGCCAGAAGGCACAAAAAGACTGACCGCACCATGGCAAACATTAAAGAAAACCTTCAAGAGGTGACGGCTAAGTTGCCTAGTGGAGTGAGACTTGTCGCAGTATCAAAATTCCATCCTGTCGAGGAATTGCAGGAGGCATACGATGCGGGGCAACGCCTCTTCGGCGAGAACCGTGCCCAGGAACTCATCGCCAAAGCCCCCCAGTTGCCAAAGGACATCCGCTGGCACTTCATCGGTCACCTGCAGAAGAACAAGGTGCGCGCCATCATGCCCCACGTGAGCGTGATCGAGAGTGTTGACAGCGTGGAGCTGCTCAAACTTATCGAGAAAGAGGCCGCTCGCATCGAGCGCACCGTTGACGTGCTGCTCCAGCTGCACGTGGCCCAGGAGGAGACCAAGAGCGGCTTCAGCGTCGAGGAGGTGCTGGAGGCCGGCGAAGAAGGACTGCTGACCTGCTACCCCCACGTGCGCGTGTGCGGATTGATGGCCATGGCCTCGCTCACCGACGACATGGAGCAAGTGGCCCGCGAGTTTGACACCGTTCGCCGCACCTATGTCATGCTGAAGGACAGCTGCTTTGACGACTGCGCCGAATTCAATGAGCTGAGCATGGGCATGAGTGACGACTGGCCCGTTGCCGTGAAGTATGGCGCCACGCTAGTGCGCATCGGCACCAGCATCTTCGGCCCCCGAGAATACTGATTTTTCAGAAAAAAACGTCTAGAATACGGCATTTTGGAAAAAATGTCGTATTTTTGCCAAAAATTATCACAAAACTAACATTTATAACCAATTTTTAGAACAAAAATGACAACACAAAAGAAAAAAGGAGCCTTGGTGTCAATCATCGCCATGATGTTCCTCTTCGCCATGATTGCGTTTGTAACCAACATGGCTGCACCATTTGGCACCATCTGGGACGACCACTATGACTGGGCTGGCATGATGGGTAACATGATGAACTTTGCCGCCTACCTGTTCATGGGAATTCCCGCCGGTATTCTCATCACAAAGATCGGATATAAGAAAACCGCTCTTGTCGCATTGGCCCTCGGTTTCATCGGCATGGCAATACAGTATTTGTCAAGCACCATGAACGCCAGCGAAATCAGCACCTATGTCATCTACCTCATCGGTGCCTTCATCTGCGGTTTCTGCGTTTGTATCCTCAACACGGTAGTTAATCCCATGCTCAACCAGCTGGGCGGTGGCGGCAATCGCGGCAACCAGCTCATCCAGACTGGTGGCACACTCAACTCGCTGGCTGCAACCCTGACGCCGATGCTGGTGGGTATGCTGATTGGTGAGACGACCGAGAAGACCACTATGGAGTCAGTACAGCCGCTGCTGTTCATCGCCATGGGCATCTTCCTGATCTCGTTTGCCATCATTTACTTCACCAAGCTTCAGGAGCCCGAGACCGAGTCCCAGAACGTGATGCAAGGAGTAAAGGGCGCTTTGAGTTATCGCCACCTGGTGCTTGGTATCATTGCCATCTTCTTCTACGTTGGTATTGAGGTAGGTATCCCCGGTCAGCTCTTGTTCTACCTGACCGAGCCCGTTGCCGAGGGCGGTGTCCTGGGCAGTGCTCCCATTGCAGGTGCCATCGCCGGCATCTACTGGTTCCTCATGCTTGTGGGCCGCTTCAGCAGTTCGGTGCTGTCAGGAAAGATTTCTCCTCGCGCCCAGTTGATTTTCACCTCGAGCCTTGCCATCATTCTGTTGCTGGTCGCCATCTTCCTCCCCGAGGATGTCAAGATGACCCTCAAGGGCGCCGAGGTACCCGTCAAGGTGCTGTTCATCATCCTGTGCGGTATCTGCACATCAGTCATGTGGGGTGTTATCTTCAACCTCGCCACCGAGGGCTTGGGCAAATACACCGCTGCCGCATCCGGTCTGTTCATGACGATGGTTGTTGGTGGTGGCGTGATGCCTCTCATCCAGAACTTCATGTCGGATGAGGTAGGCCATATCCAGAGCTATTGGCTGATTGTTGCCATGCTGGCCTACATGTTGTTCTATGCACTCATCGGCAGCAAGCCGTCCAAGAAGGCTAAAGAATAAGTGTTAACCGCTGATTATCAGACATATCATTGTGGCCGCACCCTTGTCGTGCGGCCACATTTTTTTCTTTTTGTGAAAAAATGTGGGCGGCTAATAGGCTGCAATTCATAAAAAAGTCGTATTTTTGTAGATTAAATAAACTCTTAAAAATTCGAAAATTATGATTGATCCCAAACTGATGACCCGCGCAGCGGACAACATCCGCATTCTGGCAGCTTCGATGGTTGAACAAGCCAAGTCGGGACACCCCGGTGGCGCCATGGGCGGCGCCGACTTTGTCAACGTCCTGTTTTCCAAATATCTGGTGACCGACCCCGACAATCCCACGTGGTTTGCCCGTGACCGTTTCTTCCTCGATCCCGGCCACATGTCTCCGATGCTCTACAGCGTGCTGCACCTTGCAGGTCGCTACACGACCGATGACCTCAAGGCCTTCCGCTCGTGGGGCAGCATCACTCCCGGCCACCCCGAGCTTGACGTGGAGCATGGCGTTGAAAACACCTCCGGCCCGTTGGGTCAAGGCCATGTGATGGCAGTGGGCTGTGCCATTGCCGAGCGTTTCATCGCCACTCACTACAGCGAGGTGTTTGCCCACAAGACCTACGCCTTCATCAGTGACGGCGGCGTTCAGGAAGGCATTTCACAGGAAGCCGCCCGCATTGCCGGCTATCTGGGGTTGAGCAACCTGATCATGTTCTATGACAGCAACACGGTGCAGCTCTCGACCGACTGCGATGCCGTGAGCAACGAGGACACGGCCATGAAGTACCGTGCATGGAACTGGAACGTCATCGAGTGTGACGGCACCGACCCCGTTGCCCTTGCCGGAGCGCTGGACAAGGCGTTGGCCGAAACCGAGCGTCCCACCATCATCATCGGCCGCACCATCATGGGCCGCGGCTGCGTGACCGCCGAGGGCGAGAACTTTGAGGGCAAATGCAGCACCCACGGTAACCCGCTGAGCAAGTCGGGCGCCGACTATGGCAAGACCATCGAGCACCTGGGTGGCAATCCCGAGAATCCTTGGGTCGTATTCCCCGAAGTTGCGGAACTCTACGCCGAGCACGCCGCCGAGCAACGCAAAACCGTTGCCGAGCGCAAACGTGCCATTGACGCCTGGGCCAAAGAGAATCCCGAGGCCATGAAGCGCCTGCAAGACTATATTGACGGCAAAGTTCCCCAAGTGGACTATGCCGCTATCGAGCATAAACCCGGCATCGCCACCCGCGCCGCCAGTGCCAACGTGCTGGCCACCCTGGCACGTGATGTCGAGAACATGATTGTGTCGTCGGCCGACCTGGCCAACAGCGACAAGACCGACGGATTCCTCAAGGTTCGCGGTGCTTTCAAGACCCACGACTTCAAGGGAGGTTTCCTGCATGCGGGCGTGTCGGAGCTTGCCATGGCAGCCATCATCAACGGCATGGCCCTGCATGGCGGCGTGATCGCAGCCTGCGGCACGTTCTTCGTCTTCAGTGATTACATCAAGCCCGCAGCCCGCCTGTCGGCGCTGATGGAGTTGCCCGTCAAGTTCATCTGGACGCACGACGCCTTCCGCGTGGGCGAGGACGGTCCCACCCACGAGCCCGTTGAGCAAGAGGCCCAAATCCGTCTGATGGAAGAGTTGCAGAACCATCATGGCCGCAACAGCATGCTCGTGCTGCGTCCCGCCGATGCCGCCGAGACCTCGGTTGCCTGGAAGATGGCGATGGAGAACAACCTCACCCCGACGGCCCTGATCCTCTCGCGACAGAACATTGAGGACCTGCCCTCGGCTTCGGGCAATCGCTATGCCGACGCCCTGGGTGCCGAGCGCGGAGGCTATGTCGTCATCGGCCAGGAGCATCCCGACATCATCCTGGTGGGTAACGGCTCGGAAGTGGCCACGCTTGTCGCTGCCGCCGAACTCATTAAGGAGCAAGGAGTTAAAGCCCAAGTGGTATCGGTTCCCTCCATCGGCTTGTTCATGAACCAGGATGCCGCCTACCGCAACACGGTCATTCCCGCCGATGTCCCTGCATTCGGTCTCACTTCAGGCCTACCCAGCACGCTGCGCCGCGTGGTGCCCACGGGTGAGATTTACGGTCTTGACCACTTCGGTGCATCGGCACCTTACAAGGTCCTTGACGAGAAGTTCGGTTTCACCGCCGACCATGTTGCAGAAGTCATCAAGCAGTATCTGAAATCACTCTAAAAAATTCTTAACATAATTTTTCAAGTTTTTTTTCCTATTTTTAGAAAAATGAGTAATTTTGCAACGTGGTATATAGCTTATGTAGATTAAGCGTCATGTAATCACACCATTTTTCATTTGGAAATTAAAGATTTAAATTATAGATTATGAAGAAATTAGCTTTATTAGCACTCATCTGCGTTTCCTATCTGATTCCCTCGATAGCCGACGCACAGGAGGTCACTTATGTTGAAGATCCCTCCCAGGGTTACCTCTTCAACCGCATGAGGGACAATTGGTTTATTACGGCTGATGGTGGTGTCGGTCTCATGATGTCACCGTATGACAAACACGAGAAGTTCGGTCACCGTATCGGTGCCAAGGCAGATTTGTTTGTCGGTAAATGGTTCTCCCCGCTCATCGGTCTGCGTGGTGGTTTTGACTACGAGCAGATGAAGGGTGCAACCTGGACCGGAAACTATGGTGCACTGGGTTACCGCAACTGGCCGCGCGTCCTGGATGGCGGCAAATACGTTCCCCAGCACTTTAACAACTTCGGTCTTGTTGGAGACGTGCTGTTCAACGTATCCAATTGGCTGGTAGGCTACAAGCCTCATCGTTTCTATAACTGTATTTTCTACGTTGGTATGGCCGTTAACTGGGTATATGCCCGCGAAGGTGCTCGTCCCGTTTCGGACGGCAAATGGGTATATGGTGGTAACGATGATACCGACCACTGCCGCAACTACAGCATGCAGGCCGGTTTCCTCAACAGTTTTGCCATCACCAAGAAGATCGACTTCAACATCGACCTGCGCTTTGACCTGATGCAGGAGCACGTCGATGGTGCCGACATGTGGTATAAGACCTGGAACGAGTATCCCGGTATCCTGCTCGGTATGACCTACAAGTTCGGCAAGAGCGAGTGGAACGCTCCCGTTCAGGCCGTATGTCCCGAGTGGAAGTACAGCGATCCCGAGGGTGATGCCCTTGTTGCCAACCTGAACGACGCCAACCGCAAGGTCGCTGACCTTGAGAAGCAGCTGCGCGACTGTCTGGAGAAGAAGCCCGAGGCTAAGCCCGCTGCCGAGGCTCCCCTGGCCACTATCTACTTCCCCATCAACCGCACCGAGGTTCTGGGTGTTCAGCGCAACGTGCTCGACGCTGTTGCCGAGGTCATGAAGAGCGAGAACCGCAACTACCTGCTCACCGGTTGGGCCGACAACTACACCGGCAACGACAAGATCAACGTTCGCCTGCGTAAGGGTCGTGTAGCTACCGTGAAGCAAGAGCTCATCAAGAAGGGTGTGGCCGACAGCCGCCTCGAGACTGAGATCAACAACGGTGAGTTGACCGACTACGGTCCCAAGTGCGCATCGCTTGACCGCGCTGTGACCATCAACCGCAAGTAATCAGGACATCATTGTTCTGCAAGTCATCAAAAAGATGTCCCGCTGATGTGTGGGACATCTTTTTTTAACCCTTTACAAGATAAGAACATTCAATGATCTAGCTGTTGGCCCAGCCTATACTCAGCGCAGCCAAACCCTGCGAGGCTAATGCGAATTATGCGAATTTTTACTAATAGTTTATTATTATTTCGTGTAATTATCTAATTAGTGAAATTAGCATTGAAAAAACAATGGCCCAATTTCTATATCAATCCTTAATAACACATTAACTGATTATTATTAACGACCCATGGCTTCCAATCGCGGCAAAGACATGTTGCTCAGACTCATCCGTGAGGGACAACCCTTGTCCTTCACTCAGCAACTGTCGCTCACGTTCTCGTTGAGTATGCCAGCCATTCTCGCCAGCATATCGGCCATCGTCATGCAGTTCATCGATGCGGCGATGGTCGGACAATTGGGAGCCGACGACTCGGCATCAGTCGGGTTGATGGGAGCGACCAACTGGCTATTTGAGGGCGTGTTGAGCGCTTTTGCCGCCGGCTATGCGGTGCAGGTGGCCCACCTGCTGGGTGCCAAGCGCAATGCCGAGGCGCGGCAGGTTGTGCGGCAAGCGATTGTGGTATGCCTCCTCTTCAGTTTGGTGCTGGCGGGAGTGGGCCTTATCCTGTGCAAGCCGCTGCCCGTGTGGCTGGGGGCGGAACCCCGCATCCGAGCCAACGCAAGCATCTACTTCGGCACCTTCATGCTGTTTGTCCCCTTCTTCATGATCGATGTCGTGGCGAGTTCGATGCTGCGCAGCAGCGGCAATATGCGCGTGCCCAGCGTGCTCAACGTCGTGATGTGTGTCCTGGATGCCATTTTCAACTTTTTCCTCATCTTCCCCACACGCGATATTACCTGCTTGGGACACACCATGACGATACCCGGCGCAGGACTTGGCGTCATGGGTGCGGCACTGGGAACGGCCAGTGCCGGACTTGTGATTGCAGGATTGATGATGTATTATCTTGTCTTCCGTTCCCGCGAACTAAGCCTCACCATTGACCGGGGATCGTTCAAGCCCGTCATGGAGACCTTCAAAAAAGCCATCAGGATCTCGACCCCGATGGGTCTGCAACACATCATGATGTGCAGCGCGACCATCGTCATCGTCGGCATCGTTGCGCCACTGGGAAGCATCGCTCTGGCAGCCAACTCATTCGGCATCACGGCCGAGAGCCTGTGCTATATGTCAGGCTACGGCATCGCCGATGCGGCGACCACCCTGATCGGGCAAAGCCTGGGAGCAGGACGCAAGCAGCTGGCACGCAGTTTCGCGTGGATCAATGTGTTGTCAGGAATGATCATTATGGGAGGCATGGCGGTATTGATGTACATCTTTGCTACTGAACTGATGGGCCTCATGTCACCCGTCCCCGAGGTGGTGGAGCTTGGCGCAAGATGCCTCCGCGTCGAAGCCTGGGCCGAGCCGCTGTTTGCCGCGTCCATTATCACCTATGGCGTGTTTGTCGGCGCCGGATACACCTTCGTGCCCTGCGGCATCAACCTGGTGAGCATGTGGATTGTCAGGCTCGGGCTCTCGGCCTTGTTGGTCGCCAGCATGGGACTGTACGGCGTGTGGATGGCGATGGCCATTGAATTGTGCTTCAGGGGTACGGTTTATCTAATATGGCTATCTTCTAAACGCTGGATGAAGAAAGCAGTCATCAATTGAAGAAAGACCCGGCAAGAGCAGCCGAGGTAATCATGCAGCGTCGGGCTTGCGCTTGAACTTCTCGGCAATGATCACGCCGGCCAGGATCAGCGCACAGCCGATATAGGCTATCGCATTGGTGCGCTCGCCGAACCAGATGGCGGCCGAAATCATTGAGATGATGGGGCTCAAATAGAAATAATTGCTGGCTCGCACGGCGCCGATGCGCTTGACGGTGATGCCCCAGATGAAATAGGCGGCCAGCGAGCAAATCAAGCCCAGATAGAGTAGATTGCCCCACACCTCGGGCCGTTTTAATGCGCTCCAGTCAATCGGAGTGTCCTGGAAGGCAAGGAAAGGCAATGCCGACAGAACGCCATAGAAGAACAGCTTGCGCGTAATGAATAATGTGGTGTAAGTGCGATTCAAGCGCTTCAGGGCCATCGAATAAAACGCCCACACAAACGCGGCCAACAATGCCAACAGGTCGCCGACAACGCTGTCACCCCACACCAGGCCGTCCTTCATCGCCAGCAACACCGAGCCAATAAAGGCAATCACCATGCCCAGGCAGGTCATCCATGTGATTCGCTCGTCACGGTAAAAGATAGCCCCCATCAATGCTGTTGTCAAGGGTGCCGTGCTCACCAGCACGGCCACGTCGCTGATGAGTGTGTATTCCAGCGCGGTGTTCTCGGCAATGAAATAGGCCGAGCCGCCCGCGACACCACAGACAACAAACAGCAACTCGTCGCGCCAACCCGTGTAGCTCACCTTGAAGCGGCAGATGACAAGCAGGGCCAAATAGGCCATGGTGAAACGGGCAATGAAAATCTCGGTGGGCGTGAGGCCGGCATCCAGCAGCACACGGGTGTTGAGGAACGAGATGCCCCACACCAGAATCATGGCAAACGCCGCCACGTGATACCAGAAGTCGCTATTCTTCTTTACCTGTCCCATGAGAATTATGGTGCAAAGGTACGATTAAGTTTTGAAAAAACACTACCTTTGCCGTAATGAATCACGAGGAATTAATAAATAAGGTGTTCACGGCCGACGAGCTGCGAGAGGTAAGAAGCGAGCGGGTGTTGGTAGCGCTGAGCGGCGGCGCCGATTCGGTGGCTCTGCTGCGGCTGCTGCTGGCGGCGGGAATCGACTGTCACGCGGCACACTGCAACTTCCACCTGCGCGGCGAGGAATCGATGCGCGACGAGCGGTTCGTGCGCGACCTGTGCCAGCGTCTCGGCGTGCCCTTGGCTGTCAAGGACTTTGACGTGGCAGCATGGCGGCAGCAGCACGGCGGCTCGGTCGAGATGGCGTGCCGCGAGTTGCGATATGCCTGGTTCGAACAGAAACTTTATCAAGAGGGGTATGGCCGCATCGCCGTCGCTCACCATGCCGACGACCAGGTGGAGACGTTTTTCCTCAACCTCTTGCGCGGCACCGGACTGAGGGGGCTCACCGGCATGAAACGGCTGAACGAGGGCATCTGGCGGCCGTTGCTGGGTGTGACCCGCAGCGACCTCATCGACTATCTTGACAGCATCGGGCAGGACTATGTCACCGACAGCACCAATGCCCAGAACGACTACCGCCGCAACCGCATCCGCAACGTCATCCTGCCCCTTATCGAGCAGCATTTTCCCGACGCCCGGGCACGCATACTTGACACGATGCAGAACCTGGAAGTCGACCATGAACTGCTGGAGTACGTGGCCGAAGATTACATCGACGACTATAGCTCCATTGATATCGAGGACTTCTGCGAGAACCCGTACGCCCCCACCCTGCTCTACTACCGCATCCGCCGCCTGGGCTTCAATCGTGATCAATGCCGCCAAGCGGTCGAGGCAGCAAGGCAGGGGCGCAGCGGAGGGCACTTCACTGTTGGCGACCACGTGCTCGCCATGAACAGATCTACACTTAACGTCTTGCCGCTCAATCCCGACCCAGACGCCGAAATCCCTATCGACTTGGGGGAAGAGAGGGAGATTTACAACCCTCTCCACCTCAAGATTCAGCGCGGAGGTGCACCGTTCAATCCACACATGTGCAACGGCAGCGTCTGCGTCGCATTCAGCACCCAGCTGCTTGACAGTCATCGCGTTGTGCTTCGCCTCTGGCGACGGGGAGACCGTTTCCAGCCTTTCGGCATGAACGGGACAAAGCTCGTGAGCGACCTCTTCAACGACCTAAAGTTAGATTACTTTCACAAGCAAAACGCATGGCTGCTCGAGGCCGACGGCAGAATCGTCTGGGTCATCGGACGGCGCTCATCCGCCCATTTTCCCGTCGAGATCGGCAGCCAGGATTACATCATGCTGACTGAGATAATCCCGTAAACCGGAATTGATATCGGGATGATTTCGGACGGATTTTATATTGATTTCGGACGGATTTCGTGCTGTAAAAATCAAAAAACAGGCAAAAAATTTGCATAAAACGAAAGTTGGCAGTACCTTTGCACCCCAAATGAGCGCGTTTGGTCTCCAAGCACGCTTTCGGAGAGATGGCAGAGTGGTCGATTGCGGCGGTCTTGAAAACCGTTGAGGCTAACTACCTCCAGGGGTTCGAATCCCTTTCTCTCCGCATTTTTATAGAGCAACATTTTGGAAGGTTCCGTAGCTCAGTTGGATAGAGCAACAGCCTTCTAAGCTGTGGGCCCTGGGTTCGAATCCCAGCGGAATCACGCTTCCAAAACGAGGCCCCTCGAGTCGGTTTTTCCGACTTGAGGGGTTTCACTTTTTTAGCACTGCATCGAAGAAGATGTCGCCTGCATCGACGTCCTTGCGTGTGATCATCCCGAAGATGGCGAAGTTCTGCGGACAGTCTGCCAGGGGCAGTTCTATCTCCATGCTGTAGTCATCGGCATCGGTGAAGATGCGGTTCTCCGAAAATTTGTGCAAGCCGAATGCAAAGTAAAGCAAGCTTTAACTTAGCTGAGGCGCCGACAAATTTATTCATACATATTCTATCGAAGACCCCTTCTTCAGCGCTGCCTGTTTTAGATAAACTTGGCGGCGTCTCAGCAAATCGAGCGAGCTCGTTTGCATTCGACTTGCGCAAGTTTTCCGTTTATCGTCAGTATCATAAAGAATAGCGGTTGATTTGCCACAAAGGTAAATCAACCGCGTATGCCTTGAAAAGACAGGGGATTATGGCATAACATTCAAAGGGCCGATGTTATCAGTCAGGATGACACCGCCATTAAAACAGTTATCAAATCCTTTGTTCTCTCTCGTTAACAAATCAGTCCCTTTCTTGAATATGTTATT
>CACYSG010000069.1 GCA_902776955.1 uncultured Bacteroidales bacterium
CGCAATCCACTTCGCTATCGCTCAGCGAATTGCGTTACCCGGGGTTACTCAGAGGCCACCCTCCGGGTGTTTTTTGCGACACATTTTGGTGCGGTTGCCCTAGGAATGAGACGCAAGATTTTGCGTCTCTACTTTTTTTTTGTAATTTTGCAGTTTGAATCGTTGATAACAATAATAACTACTATATTTTACTATGTCGATTGATCAGATTTTAGCTCAGGCTACCGCCGATGCGGTTAAGGAGTTGTATGGCGTGGATTTTCCCGCCGAGAAGATTGTACCCCAGACGACCAAAAAGGAATTTGAGGGCAACGAGACGATTGTGGTCTTCCCCTTCCTGAAGGCTTCTCGCAAGGCGCCCGACGTGACGGCACAGGAGATTGGCGAGCACATGCAGGCCCATTGCGATGCCGTCGAGAAGTTTAACGTCATCAAGGGCTTCTTGAATATCACCGTCAAGCCGTCGTTCTGGACGGGCATCCTGCGTCATGTGGCCGAGCAGCCCGACTATGGCTTCACCCCCGTGACCGACGACAGCCAGCTGGTGATGATCGAGTATTCCTCGCCCAACACCAACAAGCCGCTGCACTTGGGTCACGTTCGCAACAACCTGCTGGGCTTCAGCTTGTCAAAGATTATGGAAGCCAACGGTTACAAGGTCGTCAAGACCAACATTGTCAACGACCGCGGCATTCACATCTGCAAGTCGATGCTCGCTTGGCTCAAGTGGGGCAACGGCGCTACGCCCGAGTCCACCGGCAAGAAGGGTGACCACCTGATTGGCGACTTCTATGTGCTTTTTGACAAGCACTACAAGGCCGAAATCAAGGAACTGGTCGAGAAAGGCATGGCTCCCGAGGAGGCCGAGAAGCAGGCTCCCCTCATCCAGGAGGCACATGACATGCTCCGTCGCTGGGAGGCTGGCGACCCCGAGGTGCGTGCTCTGTGGGAGAAGATGAACAACTGGGTATATGCCGGCTTTGACGAGACCTACAAGCGCATGGGCGTTTCGTTTGACAAGATTTACTACGAGAGCGACACCTATCTCGTGGGCCGCGACACTGTGCTCGAGGGTCTGGCAAAAGGCTTGTTCTACCGCAAGGAGGACAACAGCGTGTGGGCCGACCTCACGCCCGACGGTCTGGACCACAAGCTGTTGCTGCGCAGCGACGGCACTTCGGTCTATATGACCCAGGACATCGGTACCGCCCAGTTGCGCTATAAGGATTATCCCATCGACCGCATGATCTATGTGGTGGGCAATGAGCAGAATTACCACTTCCAGGTGCTCTCGCTGCTGCTCGACAAGTTGGGCTTCAAGTGGGGTAAGGACCTGGTACACTTCTCCTACGGTATGGTCGAGCTGCCTAACGGCAAGATGAAGTCCCGCGAGGGAACCGTCGTTGACGCCGACGAACTGATGGACGAGATGATCGCCACCGCCACCGATATGGCCAACGAGCCCGGACGTCTGCAGGGTGTGCCCGAGGACGAGCGTGAGGACGTGCTCAGGATGATTGGCCTGGGAGCCTTGAAGTACTTCATCCTCAAGGTGGATCCCAGGAAGACCATGTTGTTTGACCCCAGCGAGTCGATCGACTTCAACGGCAACACGGGTCCCTTCATCCAGTACACCTATGCCCGCATCCAGTCAGTCCTGCGCAAGTGCTGCGACAATTATATGACCGCCGACATCAGCAATGTGACTCCCAACGAGAAGGAGACCTCGCTTATCCAGCGCCTCGCCGACTTCACCACCGTAGTCGCCGATGCTGGCCGCAACTATAGCCCCGCTCTCATCGCCAACTATGTCTATGACCTGGCCAAGGAGTATAACCAGTTCTATCACGACTGCAGCATCCTCAAGGAGATGGAGGAGCCGGTTCGTTGCTTCCGCTTGCTGTTGAGCGCCACTGTCGCCGATATCATCTGCCGCGCCATGTCGTTGCTGGGCATCGAGATGCCGACAAGAATGTGATTTCATTCCAATGAGCCCATGGGCTCATTGGAAGTTTAGAGTTTAGGGTTTAGAGTTTAGAGTTATGCGGGCTGGCGCCCGCAGTTTAGAGTTTAAAGTTTAAAGTTTAAAGGAGGACTAAGGACTAGGGACTAGGGACTAAGGACTAGGGACTAAAAAGCAAATGGCACGATTCTTGCTGTGCTATAAGAAATAAATCGAAATTTAATACATTGAATAATATGAACAATTGGATTAATGAGAATCAGTATGGCTACCAAACCGCCATGCAAGCCGAGAACGAGGCAACACTGGCACGCTATGTCGCTGGTGTGATGCGCAAGGTGTACGGCAAGATGACCCTGGGTCTGTTGCTTACGGCAATCACTTCGTTCCTGGTACTGTCGAGTGAGACGCTGATGAACGTGTTCTTTGCGAGCAGCATCACCTTCTGGGTATTGTTTGCCGCCGAGTTGGGACTGGTGATTTACCTCAGTGCCCGCATCGACAAGTTGAGCACTGGCACGGCAGCCGCCATGTTCTATCTCTACAGTGTGATTAATGGCATCACGTTGACGCCTATCTTCATGATTTACACAGGCGCTAGCATCGCGATGACGTTCGCCATCACGGCAGGCACCTTCGGCGCGATGACCCTCTACGGCTATGTGACACGACAGGACCTTTCCAAGATAGGTTCATTCCTGTTTATGGCACTTATCGGCCTGATTGTGTGCATCGTGGTGAACCTGTTCCTGCGCAGTTCGATGATGGATCTGTGCATCAGCGGCGCTGGTGTGCTCATCTTCGTGGGCCTCACCGCATGGGACACCCAGGCCATCAAGCGCATGTGTGCCGAGAGCGACCCGTCGATGACGGGCAAGGTGGCCACGATGGGCGCCTTGAGCCTCTACCTCGACTTCATCAACCTGTTCCTGTACCTGCTGCGCTTCTTCGGCAGCCGCGACTGATATGCTCGCTGCGCTCGCAGTTTAGAATCTAGAGTTTAGAGGAGCGTTTGCTCTTGATAAACAATACATACAATCGGCCCCGACAACAACCACGTTGCCGGGGTCAATTTTCTATGTCACTCTCCTTATAGGAAACAAGTGAAAAGTCTGAATTGTCTGGCGGCTGCTGCGCATCTCGATTTTTTATCAGACGACCATAGCAACATTGTGGACAACATGTACAATGAGTATTCCATATAAAAGTAAGGTGATTTGGCTTTTTGGGAAGTAATAGTTATCTTTGCAAAGAATTTTTGGTGGATATAAAAAGCGTATTGCTCAACTTTATGCATCAAGTGGGGCAATTCAGTCTACGCTTTTGTCATATTTTGCATTAGAAATGCTTGGACTGAGGCGTTTCAATAAAAACAATTACCATATGATGAAAAAACTACTTTTTACGTTGATGTTGCTCTTGACGGCTGTCTTTACCATAGCTGCCCAACAAACACCGCCCCCCGAAATCGTATTTACAGAGGATGAAACCGGCTGCGAGGTCCGTGCCGTCGGACAAGGTGAGGTGCACCTTTATCTTGGTGATTGGTATTATGGCCAGGAGGTAGAGAATCCTTATAGGATTTCACGGCCTTACCAACAGGACTACTATAGTTTTGAGGCTTACGCTCAGGCAGAAGGCCAATGGGAGAGCGAAGTGACATGGGAGACTATTGAAGTGACCCCGTCACCGTGGATTGAGATAAACGAAGAATTAACATCTGGGTTTTATGATATCCAAGTTCTTGGCATGGGTTCTGTGCGCTTATTTCTAGATGGAGAAGAAGTTGAAAATCCCTACAGATTTGATGGCCGAGGCAAAGCAACCGAGATGACCTACCGGATCACCGCCACCTGTAAAGAAGATGGTAAACTCACAGGGCAGAGTGAACAGCTATTAGAAGTTTCTTCGGCACCTAAAAACGCCAATTTCATTCACATATCATATGATGATGATAACTGCTATATTTTAGCAGAAAGTATAGGATACATTAATTTGACGGCAAATTGGTATGTAGTTGGATCAGAATACAATAATTATGAAGAAAGATCTGCCGAAGGTTTCAATCAAGTGGTTTTGGTGATTCCAAGGAAAGAATATAATCAGCAAGGTGATTACTATGTGACCTGTGTTGACAATGTCAATAATAGGTATATTTATGATAGAGGTGAAATTATTGTATTTAGTAAGTTCCTTAATGAAGCTGGAATTAGACCATTTTTGTACATGACAGAGACTCCGGATACTTATATTGTGCAATCATGTCCTCAATACCTCATTGTCCCTCCGGAGTTAAATGGTGTTATGCTCAATTATTACACCCCATTGATGTTGAATGGAGAAGAGGTAGAGAATCATTGGACTATGAATCGTCCTGAGCATGGCGCAGGCTGCTCAACATACGATTTCAGTACAGTAACGAAATTGTCGTTGGTGCGCTATGATGCTGAGAAGTATTATATAGGGGGTAAAATTCCTGGAGATGCTATTGAGTTCACAGTTGATGATGTCATCGAAACCGTAAATATTTGCAGTGATACGATTAAACAAACTCTTTTCGTAGCAGAAAGAGGGTGGGAGCATTTTATTGATGGGTATGAATATGATGAATATTTTGACTCATTTATTGATGGGTCGTTGCTTTATAATATTCATGTTATAGGTGGAGGAGAACTTGGAACACATGCCGATTATGCTAATGTCGGTAATAACCGAAATGATTCTCATCGTGTAGTAATGATTCCTGATTCTATTAATGTAAAAAGTTACTATGGTACGGCTAATCTATTTACATATGGTGAATATGACAATATGTTCACTTGCTGGGGTGATATAGGTTTAATATACTATGACATAGGTAATGGTATGTCAAAGCTTGTATATGTTGAGAGCAATGCACCTTGGGACGGGCCATGGTGTTCAACTGTCCCTGTTACGGCGATTGCCGATGATGCTTTCTTGGGCAACACGTCGTTGACGGGCGTGGAAATCGGTAAGAATGTGGCCAGTATCGGTAAGGATGCCTTTAAGGGGTGCTCCAACTTGACCGATGTGACCTCTTGGGCGACGACTCCACCTGCAATGACCAATGTTGAGACTTTTGACGAGGCCTGCTACAGCACCGCGACGCTGCGAGTGCCGGAGTCCACGGTTGATAAGTACAGGAATGCTGACTGGTGGCGCAAGTTCCAGCACATCGAGGGTGTCGAGTCTCCTGGTTTGCCCGGTGACGTGAACGGCGATGGAGAACTCGGCATTGCCGACATCAATACGTTGATTGATGCCATCCTGAGCTCAAACACCGAACCCATCTATGACATCAACAGTGACAATGAGGTAACCATATCTGATGTGCTGGCATTGATCGATATGTTCCTTTCATCACATTGACATTTAACTGTTGCGCTTCTTTGGCAGCCGCGACTGATATGCTTGCTGCGCTCGCAGTCTAGAGTCTAGAGTTTAAAGGAGCGTTCGCTCTTGATAAACAATACATACAATCGGCCCCGACAACTACCAGGTTGCCGGGGTCAATTTATTTGTTGTCAGGACAGTTTTGGGGTGGTGATGGTGATTATTTGATGATAATGTACTACATTTGTGGGATGATTAACCAAAAGTTTTTTACGATCATGAAACGGATTTTTAGTATTATGATGACAACGCTGTTGCCGCTGCTGGCAGTGGCACAGGGGTGGCCCTCAGGATATCAGGGCGTGATGCTTCAGGGGTTCTATTGGGACTCGTATAATGACTCGAAATGGACCGTCCTGGAGGCACAGGCCGATGAACTGGCCGAGTTCTACAGCCTGGTGTGGGTGCCTCAAAGCGGCTATTGCAGCGGCTATGTCTCGATGGGTTATGACCCATTGTACTGGTTTACCAATTACAATAGCTCCTTCGGCAACAAGGCACAGCTGCAGTCGATGATCAACACGTTCAAGAACAAGGGCATCGGTACCATTGCCGACGTGGTGATTAACCATCGCAAGAATGTTTCCAACTGGGTGGACTTCCCTGCCGAGACCTATAAGGGGGTGACCTATCAGCTCAAGTCCACCGACATCTGCCGTGACGATGACGGAGGGGCGGCCCTGAACTGGGCCAACTCCAACGGCTACTCGCTGAGCGCCAACAACGACACAGGCGAGGACTGGAGCGGCATGCGCGACCTGGACCACAAGAGCACCAATGTGCAGAACAATGTCAAGGCCTATATCAAGATGCTGCTCGACGACTTGGGCTATGCGGGCTTCCGCTACGACATGACCAGGGGCTATGCCGCTCAGTACACCGGCATGTATAACTCCTATGCCAATCCCACTTACTCGGTGGGCGAGTATTGGGACGGCAATCAATCGGCTGTCAAGAGTTGGATTGACGGCACCAAGGTGAATGGTGTCGTGCAGAGCGCGGCATTTGACTTCCCGTTCCGCTATGCCGTGCGTGACGCGGTCAACAACAATCGTTGGACGAACTTGTCGGGCAGCGGCAAGGGCCTGAACACCGAATCCAGCTACCGCCGCTACTCGGTGACCTTTGTCGAGAACCACGACACGCAGTATCGTGATGCCAGCAATCCTCAGGATCCCCTCAACCAGTATGCCGAGGCTGCCAACGCCTACATGCTCGCGATGCCAGGCACGCCGTGCGTTTTCCTCAAGCATTGGATGGACTACAAGGAGAGCATCAAGCAGATGATTTATGCCCGTCAACTGGCCGGCATCACCAACACCAGCGTCAATGCCCAACAGGCTTCCAACTCGTCGTCCAACTACTATGTGCAGCGTGTGTCGGGCACTCGCGGCGCCCTGCTTGTTGCCATGGGCAGCACGAACTACACGATACCGTCGGATTATGTTGTCGTGTGCCGCGGCACCAACTACCGCCTGGCATTGAGCAAGGGCACCGAGACGGCATGGGCCAGCAAGCCCAGCGGCCACTATGTGGACCCGTTCAACGTCACCTTGACCGCCGTGAGCGCCACCAGCGGAGCACAAATCGTCTATACCCTTGACGGCACCGAACCTACCGCCACCAACGGCACCGTCGTGTCGAGCGGCACCGCCGTAGCCATCAACTATGGCCTGACCATGAAGGCCGGACTGCTTGTGGGTGGCAGCGTTCGTGGCGTCATCACCCGCCGCTATACGGTCCAGAACGAGATATACGTCCCCTATGAGATTACCGTCTATCTCAAGGACCCCACCACGGCTCCCAACAACTGGCCCAGGGTGTCTTATTACTGCTGGGACTGCTATGACGTGCAGCAGTGCGGCAACTGGCCCGGCACGACCGTGACCGACACCCGCATCGTTAACGGCGAGAAGTTCTATTACAAGACCTTTACCATCACGGGTTCTAGCTACTATGTGAATTTCGTCTTCAGCCAGGGCGGCAGCACCGCTGGCAGTCACCAGACCGTTGACGTGACCGGCGTGCGCGAGACCTCCTTCTTTGAGATAACGAGCCAGTCCAACAAATACACCGTTGCCAATGTGACCGACACCTATCTGCCTTATCTTAACGATGACTTCATCCCGGGTGACGTGAACCGTGACGGGCTCGTCAATGTGAGCGATGTGACCGCGCTCATCAGCTATGTGCTGAACGACGGCGGCGTGGATATAGACCTTGATGCGGCCGACCTGTCGGGCGACGGAAATATCAACATCACCGATGCGACCCAGCTGATTTCGATCGTGCTTAACTCCATGGAGAAATGAAACACGAGTGGTTACAAGCCGTCAGGGGATATGCATATTATTGAAGGCGTGATACAATAAAACAGCGGTTTTGTAGTTATTTACTAAAAAGGCAATTGTAAATTTAGAAGAAATGAAACTGACAAAATCTATAGCTGCCATCGCGCTGATGGCTACCGCCCTGACGGCCTGGTCCCAAAGTGATATCAAGAACACCGATTTCAACCCGTTGACGACAGGTGTTACCTCGTTGAGCATCACTCCCGATGCCCGTGGCGCTTCGATGGGTGACTTGGGTGCCGCCACCGAGCCTGACGTGAACTCCCAGTTCTGGAACCCGTCGAAGTATGCCTTTGCCTACAGTAAGGCAGGTGTGTCGCTGTCCTATACGCCGTGGTTGCGTAAAATTGTCAACGACATCTACCTGGCCAACTTGTCGGGCTACTACAAGATTGGTAACAGTGACAATCAGGCGGTGAGTGCCTCGTTGCGCTATTTCTCGTTGGGTGAAGTGATCTCACAAGACTACGGCGGTGTCGTTCAAGCGACGATCAACCCGTTTGAGATGGCGGTAGACTTGGGCTATAGCCGCAAACTGAGTGAGAAATTCTCGATGGGTGTGGCTCTGCGCTATATCTACAGCGACTTGGGTGGCTCTAATAGCATCGGTGAATCCATGAAGGCTTCGGCATTTGCTGCCGACTTGTCGGGCTACTATACCACCTACCCTGTCATCGGTCGCAACGAGTGCCAGTGGTCGCTGGGATTTAACCTGTCAAATATCGGTTCCAAGGTGAGTTACGATGATGATAACCCCGCCTTCTTGCCTGCCAACTTGAAGCTAGGTACGGCTTTCACCTTCCCGCTGGCCGACTACAACAACCTGACGTTGTCTGTCGATGCCAACAAGATGTTGGTGCCTGCTAAGCCCAGGTCAAATGATGCCAAGTTCTGGCCCGATGGTCAGTATGACTCCGAAGCCTATAGCACTGCCGAGCAGGAATGGAAGAACAAGTCTTCCATCTCGGGTATCTTTGACAGCTTCAGCGACAACTTCGCAAAACGTATCACCTATTCGGTGGGTGCCGAGTATGCCTACAATCAGCAGTTCTTCCTGCGTGGCGGCTACTACTACGAGAGCAAGTATGCCGGTAACCGCCAGTACTTCGGCCTGGGTGCCGGCTTCTCGCTGAACGTGATCAAGATTGACGCCAGCTATATGATTGCTACGGCCCAGAACAGCCCGTTGGACCAGACGCTGCGCTTCACCCTGTCGTTCGACTTGGACGGC
The DNA here is from genome assembly GCA_902776955.1 of uncultured Bacteroidales bacterium. GTDB lineage: Bacteria > Bacteroidota > Bacteroidia > Bacteroidales > Muribaculaceae > Sodaliphilus. The sequence continues at coordinate 8,960 of CACYSG010000069.1, forward strand.
ATCAAGGATCTCTTCGGCCGCAACTAATTTGAATTGGAAATAAAGGACCTTAAGGACCCCCAAGCCCTTAAGGTCCTTAAAGTCCCTAATATAATAGAATGATGATGCGAGTGGGAATGGGTTTTGACGTTCACCGGCTTGTCGAAGGCCGTGAGCTGTGGCTCGGGGGAGTCAATATCCCCTGGGAGCGCGGCTTGTTGGGCCACAGCGATGCCGATGTCGCCATTCATGCCTTGTGCGACGCCCTGCTGGGAGCAGCGGCGTTGCGTGACATCGGCTACCATTTCCCCGATACCGACCCTCGCTACAAGGGCATTGACAGCCGCTTGTTGTTGCGCGAGGTGATGAGGTTGCTCGATGAGCACGGCTATCGTCTGGGCAACTGCGATATCACCATCTGTGCCGAACAGCCCAAACTCAATCCCCACATCCCCGCCATGCAGCAAGAACTGGCCGCCTGCATGAACTGCGACCCTGGCCAGGTCTCCATCAAGGCGACAACCACCGAGCGGCTGGGCTACACAGGCCGCGGGGAGGGTATCGCCGCCTATGCCGTCGCACTGCTTGAATCTTCACGGCCATGATGTCCGAGGCTCGGTTGCAACGGCGCATTCCCTATCTTGACATATTGCGTGTCATCGCATGCCTGCTGGTGATTCTCATCCACACACCCATCAGGCAGTATGACACTTATTATAACACGCCGTCGGTCGCTGGCGCGCTCTATACCGTGCTGGTGGCGGTGAACTGCAACCTCTTCTTCATGATCACCGGGGCCTTGTTGCTGCCGGTGACCAAATCAGGTAGCCGTTTTGTCAAGCGGCGCTTGCGCGTGGTGCTGCCGCCGCTTGTGGTGTGGACGGTGGTCTATCTGCTCGAGCACGCGTTCCTGTTGCACAATTTCACTCCCAGGCTGTTGACGTCGATCCTGTTCCATCCTGTTGAGGGACTGTTGTGGTACGTCTATGTGCTGCTGGTCATCTATGTGACGTTGCCGCTGATGAGCAAGTGCATCGATGCCATCGGCAAGCGCGGTGTCGAGGTCGTGCTGGTGCTCTGGGTGCTCTCGTCGTTCATCCCTTATCAGCATGGCATCTTCATGGAGGCGTCCCAGTACAGCCACAACATGTTCGGGGCGTTTGCCAACTACTACGGCTACGTTTTGCTGGGCTATTATATGCACCGCTACGGGTTGCCCGTCTTTACCCTTAAACATGGCTGGAAGTGGGGACTGTTGCTCGCCCTGGGCATCATCGGCATGCCCGCGCTGGAGTTCCTGGTTCAAGGCAATTTCGGCATCACATGGCAGGAGCACATCGACACCATAACCTGTGACATCAGCGTCAACAACATTGCGATGGCGACCCTGCTGTTTGCCCTCGTCCAGCGTTTCGCACCGCAGCGCTACGACCGTGAGGCCCATCCCGCTGCAGCCACCTGGTGGCCGCTGTTGAGCGTGTGCACCTTCGGTATCTACCTGTCCCAGATGATTGTTCTGCGCCAGATCGTTTGGCCCCTCACGCCGTGGTTGGCCAGAGCCCATTGGGTCGTTGACTGCCTGGTGAGCGGAGTGCTGGCTTTCATCGTGTGCTTGCTGCTGGTCATCGTGCTGCGCATGCTCCCCTTCCGTCGCTACATCGTCGGCAAGTAAAAAAAATCTCAGCCTCTTTGATAATTCAATGGTTAGGGTTATCTTTGCATAATCGCTAACTGTTTATCTCTTTGTGTTATGATGAATATGAGACTTCTACTGCTGGTCATGGTGACCGCGATTGCGGGACTGACTGCCCGTGCCGATTTTGTGATTGACGGAACTGCTTACGGGGTCGATACGTTGGTACACCGCCAGGTGGGACCGGGCATGGTCAATACCATCGTGAGGATTCCCGGCTATCCGCTCAACGTGTATGTCATGGAGGTTGACCTGAACAACCCCAATAACCGCGTCGAAACCACCATCGGCTACAATACCGTGGGACGAACCGAGGCCCTCGCCAACGCCTACACGCGCAACCGTACCGCCACCAAGCGCCCCGTAGCGGGCTGCAATGCCAACTTCTGGGTCGTGGGAGGCAACGGTGCGCCGTGGAATGCTTTCCAGCTGGGAACGCCATTGGGCGGCGTGATACGTAATGACACCACGCTAGTCAACGACAACATGACCTGGGACTGGTGGAACGGTGGCCCCGAACGCACCGCCGCCGCAGCCATCACCCATGACAAGACGTTGGTGCTGGGACGCATCATCTGGAGCGGCACGATCACCAGCGCCAAACTGTCGCAACCGCTGTCCTATCACAATGTCAACCGCCGAGCTGTAGCGGGCGACATCTGCCTGTGGGGACCCAATTACACCCGCACCCGCGAATTTGAGGACGACTGGACGGGTTTCAACGAGCGCGGCAATAACCACACCGACAATTACTACCTTACCTTTGTCGAGGGTGACGGCTGGAAAAATAACGCTCCGATGAAATTTACCGTTGCCGCCATCGTGCCTGATGCCGACCGGCAGACCTTGGGCAGCTATGACGCCTGCCTGACGGTGACGGGCGATGCCAACAAGGCCGCCATGGCCGCTCTAGCCGTGGGCGACGTCATCGAGGTAACCTCGGGCTGGACTACTCTTGATGACGGGATTCACACCAATCCCGATATCGAAAACATGGTGTGGGGCAATGCTCCCATCATGCACAACGGCGAGTTGCTGGGCCGTAACTATGACGAGACTTACAACAGCCAGGTCTATTCCCGCACCTGCTACGGCAGCAGTGCCGACGGCAAGCATCTCTACCTGCTGGTAATTGACAAATCGACGAGTCCGCTCTATGGCACGTCGGCCGGTTGCCCCACGGCGGTGGCCTGCCAGATTCTGCAGCAGATGTGCCCCGACGTGAGGGAAATTGTCAACATGGACGCTGGCGGCTCGGCCGAGATGATGCTGTTCGGCAAGGTCATCAACACCACGACCGAGGGCACGCCGCGCGCTGTGGCTTGCGGCTGGCTCGTCGAGGC
>CACYSG010000070.1 GCA_902776955.1 uncultured Bacteroidales bacterium
GGACATGGACAAGGCGCTGGCTGATGCCAAAAAGCCGGGCTTCAAGAGCTTTGCCCTGAATGTGAGAGGCGATGTGAAGATGAATGTGACTTACGGCATTCAGCAGACGCGCAATGTGGGCGGCATCCTGCGAGGAAGCGGCAAGGACGGTGAGGCCGTCGTGTTCTGCGCCCACTGGGACCATCTGGGCATTGGTAAAGCCGATGAGCGCGGCGATACAATCTATAACGGTGCTGCCGACAATGCATCGGGCATGGCTGGAGCGTTGCTCGTGGCCAAAAAGTTCAAGGAGATGCCCCAGACGCGTCGAGACCTGCTTTTCATCTTCCCCTCGTCGGAGGAGAGCGGACTGTTCGGCTCGGCATATTACTGCGACCACCCTGCCATACCGATGGCGAAGACTGTGGCCTGCCTTAACTTTGAGAGCATCGGTCCCGCCGAGCTGACGCGCGATGTCGTGATTCTGGGTGGCGGGGAAAGCGACCTGGACAATTATTATGTGGCTGCCGCTGCCGCCCAAGGCAGGTATATCTATTTCGACGACGACAACTCCGACGGCTGGTTTTACCGCTCCGACCACTATAATTTCGTGAAAAAGGGTGTCCGTGCGGTAGTTTTGGAAAACGGCCAGCATCCTGTTGATGTGACCAAGCCCAATAAATATCCCATGCCGGTATGGTATCACAAACCATGTGACGAGTACCGTGAGGATTGGGATGTTAGCGGCACCTTGTCCAACGTGAACCTGATCTTCAGCGTAGGCCTGTCCTTGTCCAACAATTCCCGATAAGGCATCCCTGGTAACGGAGCAAAGTTTGTTGCCGGCATGGACGAAGGATAGGCTACGGGGCTCCTAGTTGCGTTTTCTCCTATTTATAGGGCAATAAGAACGAATAAAATACCAATATTTCTTTTATTGCTGCCATTTGATGTCAATGTTATCAGTTTGTCCTTGTGAAACCGCCAACTGCCGGCACCCTATCCCCGTTGGGGGCTGCGGCCTGATGGCCGCCTGTTCTTGCCCCCAACACGGCCAGTGCACCGACAGTTGGCGATCGGGTGTCCTTTCGTGTAAGGCAAGGGTGCTAATTCTGCGAGACGCGCACAGCACGGACGGCTAACCCACTGCCGCGGTCGTAGTACCAGTACACGCTCCCCGAACCGAAGACCAGGCCGTAGGCGCCGAGGGAGTCGTCCGGGTAGAGTGTGCGCGACCAATAGTCGCCGCCCGAGCCCGCGCCGCTGAGCGACTCGTCCCAGCGGAAGCCAGCGGCGGGCAAGAAGATGGTGTTCCCGTTGGGACCCGTTCCCAACTGACCATTCACGCCGTTACGAGTTGTCCACGTCCAAGTGCAGTTGTCGCAAAGTTCTTCCAGCTGAACCTCGGTCGGCATGCGCCACGACGAGCCCCAGTTGACATAAGCGGCATCGTCAGACGGATCCAACTCAGTCTTGTTATCCACAAAGCCATTGTAACCATAACCGCTGTTGGTGCAATACTTCGTCAGTATGTAATAACTGTCGTTGCACCAGTTGCACCACTTGTAGGTGCTCCAGTTGTAGTTATCCTTGGGAGCCGTCTCGCCCCAGGCGAAGTAGTCGCCGTAGCCCTCTGGGGCACTGGCGCCAACGTTGCGCGTCGCCCATATCGTGCCAGAAGGCAGGCCCAGGTCAACCCAGTCGCCCTCCTCTTCTATCTTGAACGATGCGAGCGGGCTTGCCTCGATGGTGTAGCCCATCACCGTCACCGTGGGGCGCACGTGATAGGTCTTGTCCTTCTGCAAGCCAGAGAACGATGTGACATGGTTCGCATTATTCAGGTCGGTGGCGCTGTAGCCTTGCTGCCACGACTTCAACTGATTGTCGTTCTCGTCAAACAGGCGCAGCCCCACCGTCGTGGGCAGCAGCACACGACGCGAGGAGGCGGTGCTGATGATGGCCGTAGTTTCTGGATTGCCCTTTTTATACTCGGGTTTGGTGAACAGCGGGAACAGGTAGCGGTCTTCCATGATTTTGGGCTCACCGCTGAGTAACGGCGGGGTGGACACCTCACCGGCATGGCCCAATACTGACCAGCTGGCATAAAGGGACACCTGCCACGGCATGGTCGTGCTGCAATAGCTGTCTCGGCAAGCGTCATAGAGCCTGCCGCCGGCAAACTGCGTCGCATCGAACACAAAATCCAAACGCTCACGCACACCTGCCGACACGTTCACGCCGACACCGTTGCGGGTGCCGTTGAGCGCAAACTTCAGGCCGGGAATCAGGCCGACACCGGCATAGCCGTTCATGCTGATCTGGGCCACGTCGGTGCCGCCGTCATTGCTGTAGGTCGAGCCTATCTGCCATTGCCCGTTGCTGTAGGTGTAGGTGGAAACATCAGTGCGGTTGAAGTGGCCGCTGTAATCCAGACGCACCTCACCCGACTCCTCGACGTAGCCCTTCAAAGTGAGTTGTGGCGTTAGGAACAACACGGGCACACCATAGATGTAGAGGATGGGGATACGACCCACCGTCACGCTGCCGATGTCGTAACTACGGTAAAAGTCCGCCGTGCTCACCGCACTCATGTTGAAGTTGCTGGTCAGCTCGTTGCGAACATTGATGTTGAAGTACCACGGCGTGTTGCGGGTCTTGCTCGCCGTCACCCTGATGGAAGCCCTGTCGCGGGCATGGGCTGTGGCGGAGACTCCGCCACCAGAGAAATTGGCATCAAAGGTGGCGTTCCACAACTCGGCGGAGATTGTTGCACAAGCCGGAGCACAGAACGTGGGGCTGTTGGCAGATGTGCTGTCGGTAGCGGCCTCAATCTCGACATCAATGAACAGCTGGTCAAACACGTCGTCAAGCCCTACCTGAATACAATTGTAGCGCAAGCCGCCAGCGACGGGGACAATGCCAGTAACGCGCGCCATGATGCCATCGGGGAACGGCGCGCAGTCGGCAGTTGAAACCACCACATTGCCCATGACGGGCCGCTTGGCGACGGGAACCGTCGAGGACAAGGTGAACGAGACGGTATCGGCCTCGGTGATGACATCATTGTAATCGGCTGTGAGCAGGAACACGTCACTCTTCAGCTCGGTGGCAGGCTGCCAGCCCAGGATGATGTCGATGATGGCGTTGATGTCGGCGATGTTGATTTCGCCGTCACCGTTCACATCGGTAGCCGCAGTAAAGCCGTTGCCGTCCAGGATGATGTCAATCACGACGTTGATGTCAGCGATATTGACTTCGCCATCGCCGTTCACGTCGCCACGCAGCGTCTGCTGTGCCTGGGCGTTGAACGGCAACGCCAGCAGCAATGATAACAAGAATAGTTGAATCTTCTTCATTGTCGGTATGGTTTTTAGGTTGGTTATTCGTTGGAGAAGCTAAATTAAGCGATATTTCATTACGGCAAATTTACAACATTATTTGTAATAGACGTGGTGTAAGATGATTATTTTTGCAGGTTGTCGTTGACGAAAGTGGACACGAACTGCTCCAGTTCGGGGGAGTCAGGATCTTGATGTGGTTAGAATCGGCCAAAGCCTTCCACTTGATAGACTTCGGCGCAACGGCATACTGTATTTTCCTATCACACATCAAAAACCTTCCCGCGGTCGAAGGTGAGGTGTTCGTTGTGGAAGACGTAGCCGAATTGGTTGCAGAGGCAGCACGGCGACCTCACACCCTAAAAGTGCGTGTCGTGCAAATAGTCGCTACGCCACCCCAGGACCACCAATGTATCTTTAACCTGCGTAAATGACAAAAGCCGGGCGTTCCCCATTGAGGGGGCGCCCGGTATCGGTTCCTATCGGTGGGCGATTTCTCGCCCGATGTCTGCTAGCGTGCCTTACCAGTTGAGGGGCTCTTGCAGGATGTTGCCGTCGGTCATGGGGCTGTCGGCCTCGGTGAACGGGGTGGCTTTGTACTGGATGCAGAGCATCGTCAGGTCCTCGTTGCCGGTGTTCTTCAACGCGCGCTTGCCGTTGGGCGACACGCGGATGACGCTACCCTCGCTGACGGGGAAGATCTCGCCATCTACCTGGTACTGGCCCTCGCCACGCAGGATGAAGTAAAGCTCCTCGTGGGTCTTGTGGGTGTGCAGGAAACCGCTGTCCTGTCCGGGAACGAGCGTCTGGAAAGAGAACTCGCTGGCAGCGGCGCCAACGGCCTGTCCGCCGAATACCTTGCCCTTGATCGTGAAGTCCGGACCCATGGGCAACTCGTGTTCGATAATCTCACTGATGCGGCCAACGTTGATGGCGGCATAATTTGCACCCTGTGCAATCTTTTCAATCTGTTTCATTGTGTAGTAAATGTAATTAATGGTTTTTATTGGATGAATATTTCTTTCGGTCATTCAAGATGTCGGCCAGGTTGGCCAGCGCCCACTCAATCAGGCTGTTGATGTGCGGCATGAGCGACTTGCCGCGCTCGGTGATGCTGTATTCCACCCGTGGCGGTATCTCGGCATAGGCCTGCCTCAGCACCAGCCCGTCGGCCTCCAGGTTGCGCAGCGCCACGGTGAGCATCTTCTGCGAGATGTCAGGGATGGCTGCGTGGATGTCGGAATACCGCATCGGCGTGTCCTTGCCATCGAGCGTGTACAGTATCAGCATCGACCACCGGTCGCTGATGCGCGACAGGATATTGCGTATCGGGCAATCAGGAAAGTATGGATCAACAATAATGTCTCGTAACATATTTCGTTCTGATTTTCAGTTATACTAACTTTTCTCTCGTTTCGGTTGCAAAGTTACTACCGTTAGTTGACATGACAATGAACCGCCCTAAATGTTCGCTACGCACCTTGATGTTAGAATTGGGCAAATCAACGGATTAGAAAACTCACTTTTATGCTTTGTTAAGACTTGACTGCCCCACCCTAGACAAAAAGAAAACAATAAATACAATAAGAACAATTATTGATATCGGCAGACTTTGTATTTATTGTACTTATTGTTTTCCTTTTCGTTTTCCTTCATTGTTTTCGGGGGAAATTTGATGTTTTTTGCACAAAAAATGAAGATTTTTTTTGGAACGCAAAAAGACTGCGGTCGGCCATATTTCCTTTGCAGCGTCAAACGAAAACAAGGGGGATTACCCAAGCTGGTTAAGGGGACGCACTGCTAACGCGTTAGGTCGGTAAAACGGCGCAATGGTTCGAATCCATTATCCTCCGCAGACATAAGGGAAAGCGGCGAAGTTGGAGAGTCGTGGCAGACTGTAAATCTGTTGCCCCAAGGCTGAGTAGGTTCGAGTCCTACCTTTCCCACAAGTCAAATGATGACTCCGTAGCTCAGCAGGTCAGAGCACCACACTTTTAATGCGGGGGTCCTGGGTCCGAGTCCCAGCGGAGTCACAAATAAACAAAGGAAAAGATGATATGAAGATGTTCAGGCAATTATACATAAGATGGTTGGTTCGCCGGGGCAAGGCCATAGATATATGGTCGCACAGCGACTATCCCTCCCAGGTGTTATCCAACCTGTGCAGCAACCCCTTCACCTTTGACGGAGTGGCATGCGGCAGCATGGAGGGGTTCCTCCAGTCCTTGAAGCAGAAGGACCGCGACAAGCAGCGGCAAATATGCGCCATGAAGGGCCGCAATGCCAAGAGGGCATCCAGCACCCATTGGCAGGCCGACCAGATCGTCTGGTGGAAGGACATCGCCATAGACCGGCAGTCAGAGGATTTTCAGCAGCTGATACGCCATGCCTATCAAGCCATGTTCGACCAGAGCGAGCGGTTCCGTGCGGCGCTGATGGCGACACGGGGCATGAGGCTCTACCACTCCCGTGGCAAGAGCAACCCGTTCAAGACCATCCTGACCGAGAAGGAATTCTGCCAGATACTCACCGACCTGCGCGACAACTATGACCTGCGCGACAAGGGCCTAGGCCACCGCCGCCTCATCTTCGTCGAAGTGGAATACGACCCCTCAACAACATATGGCGAGAACTAAATAACGCAACTGCCACTTATTCAAGGACATGTAGAGACGCAAAATTTTGCGTCTCCAAGCGTTAGGCGTTACAATATACCGCCCCCTGAGACGCAAAATTTTGCGTCTCTACATAGCGGCTAATCGAAATTACGCTAAGTTTACCCATAAAAAGCGAACAGAATGCCCCGGCTTCATCGATAACAAGTGAAGTCGGGGCATCGTTCTATCCGTAGTTCAAGAGGGCGGTGAGCCGCTCCCGCACAAGCGAGAGCACGTCCCGCATCTCGCCCAGCGTAGCCTTGCCGTCCTCGTCAAGCATCTCGACGGCCTGCTTAAGCAGACGGCAGTCTTCTTCGGTCAGGGGCATCTCGTTGATCGAGTAGTTGGGGTCAGCGTACCTGTAGTAGATCTTGTCAAAGACCTCGATCGGGGCGTTGTAGCCCAACTTGTCGGACCGCATGATTTGGAGGTCGCCCTGCACGGTCCGCACGGACACTCCCTTGGTGATGCCCTCCATCTCGTATAGGGCATCCGAGCATGCCTCGGTCAGGTCGTCTATGGTCCACAGACGGAACCTGTTCCGCAGGCAGCGGTCTATAGTCTTGTAGCGTATTAACGCGTTCTTGTTTGCCGGCATTTTTATATGATGTAATTGAATTGTCCATAATGTTAGTTGATTAGAATATCAGGCTGCGCAGGGTGCTGCATCCATCAGCGCTGCGCTTCTGATAATGTTTATATGATATGCATGAATAACTCGTTGGTTTCAACACCTGTCTAAGTCTCATTAGTCTTAATCTGTCCATAATGATTGTTGATTTTGTGCGCCACAGTCGGCGCGATTAATAATTGTGTAGGCAAATGCCTCTCTAAACTCTAAACTCTAAACCCTAAACTCTAAACTGCGAGCGGAAGCGAGCAACATGCGGATGCCTCTTAGTAAAATTCGTGTAATTCGTAGTTAAAAAATTTCGTAGTTAAAAAATTTTCGTAGTATAAAATAAGAGCGGTTGGAATTCGACTTTCCAACCACTCTTTATCGTTTACTTGAGCAGCCTCTCGGATAGGGCTACATGTTACATCACTTCGTGAGTGTCATGTTGGCACCGATCCCTGAAAGTCGTTGAGCATATTGCTGGCTTTGCATAATCTGGGGTGCAGATATGGCGATAGCCTCCAAACCAACTTTTGGCCTGAAGTTTTTTGCCCTTCAATATGTCAACTCTCAGTGTCAGCATGATAGCCTCTCTCTAAAATCGGCCGCAAAATTACACCTTTTCAGCGAAACCGCCAAATTCCTGACGGGTTATTTTGATTTCACGTTCTCTTATATATAGAAACTGTTGGCCCAAAACCCTGCGGGGCAAATGCGAATTACACGAAATCTATTCGCGAGATTTGTATAATTAGCGCAATTCGCATTAAAAAAAACTTTCAGGGTCAAATTCTATATCATTCCCATATTTTTTTTTAAACCGATAATGTTGTGATTATTTTTTTGCGCTGCAAGAATAATGCCATCAACCCGGGGGCTATCAGCGATCGGTCTATTCGTTGAAGCGTTTTCCATCCCACTTCAATGTCTTCTTCTTGGAGGTGCCGTCGTCGTTCCATCGAGTGGTGATGATGTCCTTGCCAGTGCGTGGCAACTCATACGCACTGCTGTAATCGATTTCGAACCCTGGAGGGTCGCATTCCACCATACGCTTCGTGGCATTGTCGTAACGATAGAAACAGAGGCCACTCATTTCGGTCATACATGGCCGGCCTTCCATATAGCTTGCCATATTGTTGAAAACTATCAGTTTGTGTTTCCCGTCCGACTCGTTCCAGTAACACACTTCCAACCTGAAAAAGAAATCTGCGTCTTCATCGTATACGCGTTCATAAAGGATGTATCCGTTCTTGGAGTCGATGGTCAACGTCTCGCCTTGCTCTTGCGGGAGGCCTTTGCTGTGACGCGTCATGGCATTCTCCAATGCCCTCCACGGGCGGTCGCCACACTCGTCCTCGTCCTCATGGTTCAATGAAGGAAATGCCGCCCATGCAAAATCCGCTACAGTGGGGCTGGAGCCTTTATAGTTCACTTTGATACCATTCTGTGCCATCAACGCCAGCGTGAGGCAAGAAAGGATGATTGTCGATACTATTCTTTTCATAACTCTAATATTTTTTGATTAACGTATGAATTATCTTTGGGTCACCGCCGCAAAGATAACGATTATTTCGCAAAACTCCAGCATGAGTCTTCGGCGGCAAGCGGCTATCAATGGTTTGCCGGAGAGAAAGGGCACCGCCGCCCAATGCACTGGTTGTTCTTGCCTGAATAGCGGCAGACGACCTCGGGACGTTCCATATCCACGTCGAAGTGCTCCTTGACAAAATCCACGGCAGCGAGGATGGAGAGGAACGAGTCGCGCTTGCAGCAGCGGGGGCCGCCGACACGGCCTATCTCACCGAGGGATTTTGCCGTCATCAGGTGTGACAGGGCAAATGGTTCGTTGGCCAGCGGCGTGGATTTAGAGATGATTGACACAAACATCCCCGTGCTGATGCCAGCACCGCAGGCACCCCAAAAGCCGCACGCCCCGCCAGGCACACTCTTTCCTCTGGACATCATCTCGTTCAAGGCCTTGGGCAGTTCTATCTCGCCCCCGGCATTCTTAAAGGCCGTGAGCAAGGCTGCTCCCACCATCACATGGTGCTCGGGACCATGCATGTGGCAGAAGGGCTGCGCCATCATCATCTCAATGATCTCTACGGGGTTTCGGGACGTCGTGGCGAGGCAAAGCCCGATGATGGTGTCCAGCCCTGCCGTATGGCAGTCGTTGCAGACGTAGTGCCCATGGATGCAGCGGGTCTTGCTGCTCTCCTGCTTGTGACAGATGGCGCACTCCATGAGCTCGCCGTTCTCGAGATACTCCAACGGGGCCTTGCAGATCAGGCATTCTTCTTTCATCATCTTCATTCTTTATTTTGCCACTGCATAGCCCAAGGTAACAGCTGCTATGCCAAGCACTACACTGCCCAGGGCGTATAGGGCGAATGTCAAATAGTCACCAGCCTGCAGCAGACACAGGCTTTCCTTGGAGAAGGTGGAAAATGTGGTGAAACCACCACAGAACCCCACAATTAACAGCAGGTTCAGCTGCGACGAGGCATTAACGCGATTGAACGCCGCCCAAAGCAGACCGATGAGCAGACAACCGACAATGTTGGCGGTCATCGTCGCCCAAGGAAATGAGGGACCCAGCCCCTTCATGGCCAACGATATCAGGTACCGAGCGATACCGCCCAAAAAACTACCTGCACCAACAAGAAGTATGTCCCTAAAGATGCTCATACATCAACTTACGATTACTATCTCTCAAAAAGTGCAAAGATAACGCATTTCCTCAAAACACCCGCTGATTCATATAGATATTTATTGCTATTGCGTTCTATTCTTGCTCCGTCCTAAGTTCCTTTAGTTCCATGATATCGAGCATGTTGTATTGGATGCCCTCGTTGTCAATGGCTTGCCAGCTCTGGTGAAAATGCCCGTAGAACCAATAACGCAAAGGATGGTGATTTGAAGTCAAATAATCAAGAATCTTATCCATTACCTGGCGCTCATTCTTCACATCTTCGGTCAAATCCTCATCGCGAATAGCCATCTCAGCAAACAAGCCACCCTTTGATGTCAACTCGCAAAACGAAGGAGCGGTGTGAGTTACGATGGTGTCTATAGCGAAGTCCATGCTGATGATTTCAAGCTTCTCAACATCAAACACCGGATACTCATTAGCCCAATAGATATTACGGGCCAGGGGCACGTCTTGTTTCGGCAGATGGTAAGCAGGATGGTTCATACGATACGACCGATCGACGGAAATAGCACCACCTACGCAAAGAATTTCATGGCCACAAGCCCGAACCACAGAATAGTCCGGCACGGTCATCCATCGGCGATGTTTGATGGGGAAATTATTAAAGTAGGCGGGATTGTCGTGATTGCCTCTGACAAACAGAATCCAGTTGTTCGACTTCGACAAGCGACCATGATTGCGGTTATAAATATCCTCGTAATACCCTTGTCGCTCAAACCCAAAGCCACAGTCACCAGCTACGATAATCACCGTATCCGTCATTCCAAATTGAACGCAACACTTAAAGACAAGCTCATTAAACTCGCCATGAATATCGCCACCGACGACAACACCTCTAGCCTCCGGAAAATCAAAAACAGCCCCTGGATTCATCATTAGACCTTTGGAAGAATAGCTGATTTTGGGGGTCTTTTACATTTCCGCAAATCTCATATAGCGTTCGTCCAAATACTGATATAGATGACCTTGATCAACGATCTTAATCTGATCTCCTGACTCTTGCCACAGTTTTGAATAGGTTATAAACTCTGGTTTTATGAGGTCATACTTCTCTGTGAGATCTATTAATTGATTATAGAGGCCTCTATAATCCATAAACAGTTTATGCTCATTTGCAAAAAGAGAAGAAGGCTCGAATATCACATTTAAGAAGTGGATATCAACATCTTCATAAGATTTCCCTTTTAAGGGTATTTGAAGATTGTTCACTGAAACAAAACTATTAAAGGCTCGTTTGTTGGCTAAGTTTGAGAGAGCAAATAAATGTGACACTCCTTGTTTGACGCCCCCCTTATAGCTACAACTCGTTTCATCAACACAATCCTTGACATCATCCAAAAAAGAGTTCCAGTCTCTGCCTTCATGAAAATACCACTTATCCGTTTTCCGATAAGAATCACTCAAATTGTATTCTTCGGACTGTAAGTACTCTAGAAACTTAGATTCAATAAACAATAATTGAGTTCTGCCACTTTTTTTGCCTATCAGTAATACGTCCATATTTGCTGGTGTAGTACCCTTGAGAACTCTCATCTTTACTTCAAAGTATACTTGAGAGTATTTAGCACCATTAATTGTTATCGGATGATTCCTCTTTACCCAATGAAAGAAATTATAACCTAACATTGACGACGAGTGAACTGCACTAGCTTTTGAATGCATTTCTTTTCCCGAACCCTTGTCGAACATATTATAAAACTCATCCAACATTTTACCTTCATAAATATTGGCCTTATAAGAATTGAGATAACCCTTATTGTCACAGGGAAGGCCTTCTCTTAATGCTTTTTTAATTGTATCCATTTCTTTGATTGTTAATTTGTAATATTATTGATTCTGCAAAGTTACAAATAATTATTGTTATATCCTTATGTCTTTTGTCACCCAGTCGCGGATGTTGTCAAGATTCTCTTTATCGACGAAGACGGCCCGCAGGGTGATGCCATCCTGGGCGGTGCTCGTGCTGAAAAAGTGGTCAAAAACCATATCCAAGGACTTGCAGTCGTCAATGAAGCGTTGAAGACCCTTGCTGAACAGCTCGTTGTCGCTGTTGCCAGTTGGCATGATGATATGGATGAAGCAAAGAAAGCCGTAGCTTGAGTGAACACCTTGGATTGGCATGAGCAGGTTCCTCATATCATCGAACATGTTCTTGACAACTTCATAGGTGTATCTGCTCTCGACCAGGTTCACTATATCGAAGTCAAACATCCATTCCATGTCGCTTAACCGGCATGAGGATTGTTCAAGACGGACACCCGCCCCGGGAGCGAATATCTGCTCCAGCAGGGTCAGGCGTTCAGTCGTTGTCAGGTTCTCGAGTATCCGCTGTTTCATTGCTCGTTCATCTCTTTCCATAGGCGTTCAACTTCTTGATGGTGGAGGGCGAACTCCAGTTTTGATCCGCTGAATCCGTTGAGGGGGACTCGCTCGAAGAATTGGGAGTAG
>CACYSG010000071.1 GCA_902776955.1 uncultured Bacteroidales bacterium
CACCTCCTTACCGTTGGTCAGACGGACACGGGCAACCTTGCGCATAGCCGAATTCGGCTTCTTAGGCGTGGTCGTGTAAACACGAACACAAACACCGCGGCGCTGAGGACATGCGTCCAGAGCGGGCGATTTGCTGGTCGATTCCAGCGCAGTGCGGCCTTTTCTTACTAATTGCTGAATAGTAGGCATCTTAGTTTGATAGTTTTAATAATTAATTTTACAAATATTTTTCAGTTTGCTTTTCCCGCTTTTAGCCACCTAATCTCTCACGCTATCAAGCGTTTACACGTCAATTTACGAGCTAGCGGCGCAAAAAAGCGATGCAAAATTACAACCTTTTTCCTTAATAGCCAAACATTTTGCCCATTTTCTCATTATATAATATAATTCTACACTAAACATCCAATCACCTGTTAATCAAAACAATACATCAAAAACTCTGGGTTTTTACCCTGATTTGAAATGTGAAAATTATTCAAACTTAACTTTATTTAACATGATTTAGCCAAAAATCACCGATTTTTTAGGTCAAAAACGGCAAATCAGGCCTCCTCGCCCTACCCTTTTCCACAGCATAACCAGGTCCCCGATCCCCGAAACACTCCGTTACACATTATATATATTATATAAGTTTAGAGTTTAGAGTTTAAAGTTTAGAGATAAGAGTTTAGAGATAAGAGTTTAGAGATAAGAGTTTAGAGTTTAGAGTTTAGAGATAAGAGTTTAGAGTTTAGAGTTTAGAGTTTAAAGTTTAGCCACTGGGTGGTACTCTCTCATTATATGGAATTTTTTTTCTCTAAACTCTAAACTCTAAACCCTAAACCTCAAGTTTATAAAGTTTTACAACTTTATAAACTTGAATATTATATAAGGTGGTGATGTGGTGCCTTTCTTCTATATCATGAACACATCGCATGGATGATTGCCAGGAATGCAGCAGTCATTTATCGTGTTTATCGACGGTGATTTAGAGGATAATGGTTATCTTTGCAGGTGATTAATGACATCTTATCTTACTGAATCTGCTATGACAACGACAATGATTGCCTATATCTGCCTGCTGGTGGCCGCGCTGGCTGCCTTGTGCGCGATGCTGCTTTGCGACTTGAGCGCGCTGCGACATCAGGAATACAGCAACAAGCGCTTCTACTCATGGTTGTGCGAGAGCGGGGAGCTGACAGCCCTCAAGCGACTTACGGCGCTCGTAGTGCTCATTGGCTGCTTTACCACGATGGCCAGGACGTCGTGGATGGTGGTGATGGTGCTTGCTGCGGTGCTTGTTGTCCTCGCAGTGGTGCTGCTGACGCGCCGTGACCAGGGCAAGCGGCTTGGCGGCCGCTCGACACGGGTTTTCATCCAAGCCATGACTGCAGCAATTCTTATTGTCGCTGCTGGCGCTTGGGTGCCGAGAATGCTAGGCGAACCCGATAACATGGAACCAGCCGCATTGCTGGCCGTGATGCTGGTAGCGGTGTCGCCGCTGCTCACCATGTTTGCCAACTGGCTGGTGCCCGGCAAGGGAAAGCAGAGCGAATAATATCACAAACTCTCGAGAGGCTCACACCTCGCTGTCGTCATGTGAGTCGTTCTCGGGCTGGGGATCAGCCTTGAGGGTCTTGAGACCCTCGGGGTTAAGGATTTCCATATATTGCTCATAGGGGATAAAGCGGCCTCCCATCGATTTGAGATGAGCTGTCTCGAGCTGGCAGTCAATCATCTTGCCGCCGATGCGCTGCATGAAGCGCGCCAGGCGAATTAGCGCCAACTTGGACGCATTCGGCTCGCGCGAAAACATGCTCTCGCCGATAAAGACCGGACCCATCACTACGCCATAAAGGCCTCCCACCAGATTCTCTTCCTGGTCCCAAACCTCGACACTGGTCGCATAGCCCAGCCGGTTGAGGCGACGATAGGCTTCGATGATGTCCTCGCCCAGCCAGGCCCCATTCTGGTAATAACGGCCGTCGACCTGACTGCAGCCCTCGATGACGCCGTCAAAGTTCTGGTTGAAGGTCACCCTGTGGGTGTGCTTGTTCATCAGCGCCCTCATCGAGTGAGAGATGTGAATCTCGTCGGGGAAAATGACGAAGCGCTGCATCGGGCAATACCAGGCCGGATAGGGCCAGTCGCGGAAGGAGAACCAAGGGAAGATGCCGTAACTGTAGGCCAGCAGCAGGCGCTCGACGCTCAGGTCGCCGCCCACGGCAATCAATCCGTCCTCCTCGCCATGTCGGGGGTCGGGAAAGACAATATCCTCGTCCAGTTGGTAAATCATGATCTGTCCCCCACTCTACTGCTGTTCCAACTCGTCAATCACACACTCACCACCCTGCTTGAGCGGGCCGAACAGAATCTCCCGCACGAGCCTTGCCTTGAGGCGGGCATGAATCACACGATCCATCTCGCGCGCGCCATACTCCTTGCTGTAGCCCTCCTGGAGCAACTGCTCGCGGGCCTTCTCGCCGAGCTTGAGGGTGACGCCCTTGGGCGTGAGCATCTCTTGCAGTTCGCGCAGTTTCTTGTCCAGGATCATGCCGGCCATCGTGCGGTCCATGTCATTGAACACGACAATCGACGACAGGCGGTTGATAAACTCGGGCTTGAACGTCTTCTTGACCTGCTTGAGCATCGCGCCGCCAGCGGTCACGGTCGAGGCAAAGCCGACCGACGCCTGATGGGCGAACTGGGCACCCGCGTTGCTGGTCATGATGAGCACCACGTTGCGGAAGACGGCCTTGCGTCCCTTGTTGTCGCTCAGCGTGCCGTAGTCCATCACCTGGAGCAGCAGGTTGAAGATGTCGTCATGGGCTTTCTCGATCTCGTCGAGCAGCAGGACACAGTCGGGATGCTTGCGCACGGCATCGGTGAGCAAGCCGCCGTCGTCATAGCCCACATAGCCTGCGGGCGAGCCAATCAGCTTGGCAACAGTGTGCTTCTCGACATATTCGCTCATGTCAAAACGCACGAGTTCCACGCCCAGCTCCTTAGCCAGCACGCGTGCGACCTCGGTCTTGCCCACACCGGTGGGGCCGACAAACAGCAGCGACGCCAACGGCTTATTCTCGTCGGTGAGTCCCGCCTTGGACATCTGCACAGCCTCGACGACCTGCTTGACCGCGTCGTCCTGTCCGTAGATCTTGTCCTTGATGCGCGGTTCGAGGGACTCCAGCTTGTCGGTATCGCTGTCGTCCATCGTCAGCGCGTCAACCTTGGCGATACGGGCCAGCACGTTAGCGATAAGCGCCTTGTCGACGCGGCGCTCGTCGCCCGGTTTGCTGTTCATCTGCACCCAGGCGCCTGCCTCGTCGATGAGGTCGATGGCCTTGTCGGGCAGGTAGCGGTCGGTGATGTGGCGCGCACTGCCCTTCACGGCCAGTTCAATCGCGTCGTCATCATATTTCACTTGATGGAACGTCTCGTAACCCTCCTTGAGCATCTGGATGATTTCGAGGGTCTGCTCCACGGTCGGCTCATCGATGGGCACCTGCTGGAAACGACGCATCAGGCCCTTGTTGCGCATGATGTAGCGGTTGTATTCCTCATAGGTCGTCGCCCCGATGAAACGCACCCGGCCTCCCTCGAGGTAGGGCTTGAGCAGGTTGCTGGCATCCATCGAGCCCTCACCGATCTGTCCGGCACCTACGATGTTGTGTATCTCATCGATATAAAGGATGGCACCCTGCTCCGAGGCGATGCCCTTCATCACCGTCTTGAGGCGTTTCTCGAACTCTCCGCGATACTGCGTTCCTGCAATGAGGGAACCGAGGTCGAGCTGATAGATCTTCACGCCTTGCAGCGAGGCGGGCACATGGCCGTCCTCGATGCGCTGCGCCAGTCCATAGACAATCGACGTCTTGCCCACGCCCGGCTCGCCGATGTGCAGCGGGTTGTTCTTGTCCTTGCGGCACAGGACCTGGACCGTGCGGTCCAACTCCTCCTCGCGTCCGATAAGCGGGTTGTGGTCGGCCAAGTGGTCGTTGATGCACAACACAAAGTCCCGCCAGGGGCCAACCGTCTCTTGAGGCTTGGCGGCGTTGCCTGCCTCTGCGGGTTCATTGCCCTGGGTGGTGTCGCCTTCCTCCTGACCCGAGACATACTCAACCGTTTGGAACGTGCGGGTCAAGACATTCATGAATTGCTGCTTGTCGTCCTCGCCGACGAGGGCTTTCAGGCAGTTGGCGGCAAACGATTCCTTGAGCTGGAACATGGCCTCGAACAGTTCGGGCACACTCACCACCTTCTGCCCGTCGAGCTGCTTGCAGTTCTTCTCTATGCGCTTCATCAGCTCACCGTACTGGTGTGAGGCGAACAGCTGATGCTCGGGTTCCTCTTCTTCGTTGTAATGCTCCAAGCGATTGTCGATATAGTCGCGCAAGCGCTCCTTCACCTCATCGACGGGAGGGTCAACGACGGCGACGCGCAACGAGGCGTCAACGCTATCTTCACCCAGGGCGGACAGCAGCAGGTGCTCGGGGGTCACCAGCCGGTTTCCACAAGTCTCGGCAAGAATCAGTGCCGAAGTGATGATATTTTCAAGTTCAGTTGAAATTTCCACGTCCTTATCAATTTATTGGATGATATTCTCATTGAAATGCGATCACTCAACAGCTACTCGGGCTCACAGGTCACCTTGAGCGGGAAGCCCTCGGAGCGAGCCATCGAGATGGCCATTCCGGCCTTGGTCATCGCCTCGTCATAACTGTAAACCCCCACGACGGCATGCCCCTCGCGGTGAACCTTCATCATCAGGATCACCGCCTCGTCGGCCGGCTTGTTGAACACCGTTCGCAGCACCTCGGTGACAAACTCCATGGTCGTGAAGTCGTCGTTGTGAAACAATACCTTGTACTGGTGCGGTTCCTCGATCAAGACCCGCTCACGCGTTTTTGCACCGGTGCCGGTGCCCTGGTTGGGATGTATATCTGCCATGATGTGTTGATGATCTTTTCATTCCTTGACAAAAGTACTCATTTTGGATGAATGCAGCAAATATCATGCCATCAGGTCGGCCGCCGCCAACTTTTCACACACGGCGCATTATCCGTAATTGCAGTACATTATGTACATACGAATTACGGCAAAAAACACGGCAAAAAGTGATGATATCTCAAGAAAAAACACTATTTTTGCGACAGAATGAGGGGAAATGATATCATAGTCCACTTGAAGCGCCCCGTGACACGCATGCTGTTGGCGGCTATCATAGTATTCATCCCACATCAGCCGATGTGGGGCGAAGCAATCGACTCGCTGTATCGCGTCTTTGTCAATGCCGACAATTCTAAGAGAGTCGAGGTCGTCAACTCCCTTTCCCGACAGCTGCACAACGGGGGCGTCATCGACACGCTCTACCTGTGCGACCCGGGCCTCAAAGCCGAAAGTCTTGAGGCAATGATGCACTACCTCATGGCAGAGCAGTACTATGACACCGAACAGTACGAGAGCGCCCGCCAGGAGGGCGAGAAGGCACGGTCGCTGATGGACATGAAAAAGCCCAATAAGTTCCAGAGCGATGTGCTGGGAGTGCTCAGCAGTGCCCAATACCGCATCGGCGACTATGAAGAGGCGCTGAAAACCCTTCTCGAGGTCTACAAGATCGACAAGAAACTCAACAACCAAGAACTCATCAGCAGCGACCTGAACACCCTGGCTGCCATTTACCTCGCTGTCGAACAACCCGGGCCGGGACTCCAGTTCATCGAGAAGGCCATCTCCATCGAGCGGTCCTGCAACCATCCCGACCACCTGGCCACGAGGCTGGGCATGGCCAGCGAGTTATACCTGCTCAACCATGAACCCGACAAGGCCATGGCAGCCATCAAGGAAGCCTACCAACTCGACAAACAGGGAGGACGGGCCGAGAAGGCGGCAGTGAGGATGGTACAGATGGGAACAGTGATGATCAACCTCGGGAAACTTGACGAGGCACAAAGCATTATTGAACGGGCGCTGCCTCAACTCGAGAAGAGCAATGCGACCTACTCCCTCGCCGTGGCCTACAACCAGCTGGGCGACATCTTGAACCAACAAGGCAAGCCGCAAGAAGCGACCGCTTTCTTCAAAATGGCCCTCGAGAACAGCATCAAGTGCGGATCACCAAAGATTGAACGCGTCGCCGAACACGGCCTGTGGGAGACGATGAGAGAAAGCAACCCCCGCGGCGCCATGATGCACCTGGAACGCTATGCGGTGCTCAACGACTCGATCATGCACGAGATGACCGCCACTAGCATGAAGGTCATGGAGGTAACAAACAACACCATCGAGCAAGCCGAAAAAGACCAACAGAACAAGGCCTACTTCAAACTCTTCAATTTAGCAGGATCGGCACTACTGGTGATGCTGGTGGCATTGCTGGTCGGGCTGTTCTATTCCCGACGCAAGACCAAGAACGCCCTCAAGATCCAGAAGCAGGCCCAAGAACTCAGAACCCACTTCCTCAATAACATCACCAACGAGTTGCAGACGCCGTTATCGGTCGTCATGGGCGCCGGCCAGCAGCTGGTGGACAACGGCGGCAACGACGAGAACAAGCGCTTGGGACACATGATTGTCGACCACGGGAAGAGCATGCTCGATCTCGTGAACCAGTTGCTGGACATCGAGCAGGTAAGGTCTGCCATCGAGCAACCCGACTACAAGCGGGGAAATATCGTGCTGTTTGTCAAGATGCTGGTGGACAACTTCCACGATAAAGCGCAGGAGAAGCTCATCAATCTCGAGTTCCGGTCTCCCGTCAACTCCATGAATGTGGTGTTCACACCTGAATATATCCGCAAGATTGTCATCAGCCTCATCGACAATGCCATCAAGTTCACGCCCCGCAACGGCTCGATAACGGTAACACTGATGTCACCCGAAACCGGAAAGATGAGAATCATCGTCAGCGACACGGGCGTGGGCATTCCCGTTGAAGAGCGCAGCCGCATCTTTGAGCCGCTCTACCAGAAGGACAACGGCGATGATGACGTGAACACGGCCCTGGGGCTGTCCCTGGTCAATCAGGTCGTGCAGGCAATGAACGGCAGCATCCACGTGGACAGCCAATTGGGGCAAGGCACCACTTTCACCATCGATTTTCCCATCCCTAACGAGAACACCGCCAACAAGAGCGCAACGCCCGAGGACCAACATATTGTCGAGGAGCACATCCGCCAGTCAGGCAACAGCGCCTACAAGCCCCTCGTGTTCATCGTCGAGAACAATGAGGACATCAGCTTCTTTATCGCAAGCCACCTCAATAAGGCCTACAACCTGAGATTTGCCCGTGACGGACAAGAGGCACTGCAGAACGCCCAGGACATGGTGCCCGACCTCGTCATCACCGACATGATCATGCCCGTCATGGATGGCAAAAAGCTCATCCAGCAGTTGCGCGCCAACAGCACGCTGAGCCATATCCCCATCATCGCCTTGACAAACATTCCCAGCGAGAAGGAACGCATGAGCTGCATCGAGGCTGGTGCCGATGCGGTGCTCGTCAAGCCGTTCAACAGCGACGAGCTGCGCCTGTTGACAGGTCACCTGATCAAGCAACGGAACATGCTCAGGGAACGTTATATGAAGTCAGATAACAGCGTCAACGACAAAACGCAGGTCAAAAAGATGAGCAAAGAGGACAAGGAATTCATCAACAAGCTCATTGACATCATCCCGGCCCACATGGCCAAGGGGAACGTTGACATGGACAATATTGCCGCCGCAATGTCCTTAAGCCGGAAACAGCTGCGCGAGCGCATCACAGCCATCATGGGCATGACGCCCATCGCCTTTGTGCTGCAGGTGCGACTCAACTATGCCAGCAACTTGATCGTCAGCGACGACACCCCGTTGACGACGATAGCCCAACGCTGCGGGTTCAACAACCTGTCCCACTTCTCCAAGATGTTCAAGCAACAGTTTGGAGTGAGCCCGCAACAGTACCGCAAGAGTCACAATGACATGAATCTAATTAATAACCCCAGAATGAATAACCCTTAACAGGGCCATGATTCTCCAAACCCCCACCCACAACAATGTCTATCCCAGCAAAACAAGCCCAAACGGCCCCAAGCCTAGAGTATCAGAAGGCCGAACAATTCATCGACCACAGTATCTCCAACATGGGTACTGAGTCCCACATCGAGTATGACACGACAATGACGCGGAACAGTCAGCCCACCAAATGGAAAAAATGGCTGCACCGCCTGCTCAAACTCCACAGTTGAGGCAAAATCATCTTTTTGGCGGTCAATTGATGATTATCACAAGGATAATTTGTACCTTTGACAACCAAAAAACCAATCGCATCATTCACCCGTCATGAAACGATTATTCATAGTATTTTTCATGTTCTGGAATCTTCTTTGGGGCAATTCGGTACAAGCCCAGTCATGGGCCAACAAGGAGCGCTATGCCCAAGCCAACGCCGAATTGCTGGCAACAGCACGGGAGAACTCCCTGCGCGTTGTGCTCATGGGCAACTCAATTACCGAATTTTGGGAAGAAACCCACCCCATGTTCTTCGTCAACAATCAGCTGGTGTGCCGGGGCATCAGCGGGCAGGTTTCAAGTCAGATGCTCGCTCGATTCCGCCAGGATGTCATCAGCCTCAAGCCGCGCATCGTGGTCATCAACTGCGGCACCAACGACATCGCCGAGAACAACGGTCCATATGACGAGGATATCACGATGGACAACATCAAATCGATGACCGAGCTCGCACGGGCCCACGGCATCGAGGTCGTGCTCTCGTCGGTGCTGCCCTGTGACAGCTTCTGCTGGAACCCTGCCGTCAGGCAAGTCACCGACAAGATATCAAGCCTTAACCGGCGCATCCTCGACTACGCGACCTCACAGCACTTGCTTTACATCGATTACTACTCCAGGATGAGCACACCCCGAGGCGGGATGATTAAGGGTTACACCGACGATGGCGTGCATCCCAACCCCGCCGGATATGACACGATGGAGCCCTTGCTGCTCGACGCGATACAGCAACTGGAGGAGAATCATTGCCAATAATTTATTATCAACAATATATCATTAACAATATTCACATTATGAGAAATCTCATCATTCTTTGCATGGCATTGTTCGCAATGACTGCGGTGGCTGCCGACAACGTCAAGGCCGTGAACCGCAACAACCTGGACCCGACGACATCGCCCGGGGAGAACTTTTACCAGTATGCATGCGGTGGATGGAAACTGGCCAACCCGCTGGATCCGCAGTATGCACGTTTCGGAACCTTTGACCAACTGGCAGAGAACAGCCGCAATCAGGTCAAGGACATCATCACTAACCTAGGTACCAATAACCGTCGCGGAAGCATCAAGCAGAAGGTGGGCGACCTCTATGCCCAGGGCATGGACAGCGTGCGCCTCAACCAGGAGGGAATGGCCCCGCTAACCGATGCGATCAACAAGTACAAGGCGTTGCCCCGCAACAATTTCTTGGGAGCCATCGCTGAGATGCACAACGGCATCAATGATCCGTTCTTCAACTCCTCGGTCATGGCCGACATGAAGAACTCCAACGAGAACATGCTCTACCTCATGCAGGGTGGACTGGGCATGGGCGACCGTGACTATTATCTTGACAAGGACGCCAACACCACCAAGGTGCGCAACGCCTACGTCAACTACATCCAGCAGCTCTTCCAGCTCATCGGTTATAAGAAAGGCAAAGCCAAGAAGGCCGCCAAGCACGTGATGGCCATCGAGATCGCCCTGGCCCAGGTGGCAATGACGCGTGAGGACACCCGCGACTACAGCAAGCTCTACAACGTCACCAGTGTCGCTCAACTTAAGGCCGACTATCCCAACATCAACTGGGACCAGTACTTCAACGCCCTCAACATCCAGGGTCTTGACAAGGTCTGCGTCTTCCAGCCCAAGTCCCTTGCCTTGGTCAACGACATGATGAAGAACCTCAAGGAAGAGGATGTGAGGGAATACCTCCTCTTTAAGTACATCGATGCCGCATCGCCCTACCTGAGCGACGCCTTTGCCGATGCCAACTTTGACATGTACAGCCGTGCCATGTCGGGCAAGCAGGTCAAGATGCCTCGCTGGAAACACTCGCTCGACGTGCCCAACACCTTGCTCGGTGAGGCCGTGGGACAGCTCTATGTAGAGAAATACTTCCCCGCCGAGAGCAAGAAGAAGATGCAGCAGCTCGTTGACAACCTCAAGAGAGCCCTGGGCGAGCACATCGCCACCCTGTCGTGGATGAGCCCCAAGACCAAAGTCAACGCCCTCGTGAAACTCAACAGCTTCACCGTCAAGATCGGTTATCCCGACAAGTGGCGTGACTACTCGGCCCTCGACATCGACCCCGCCAAGAGCTATTGGCAGAACGTGCTTGCAGCACGACGCTTCCAGTCCGAGTATGAGTATGCCCAGTTAGGCAAGCCCGTTGACAAGGAGCGCTGGTACATGACACCTCAAACGGTGAACGCCTACTATGAGCCCTCCAGCAATGAGATTTGCTTCCCCGCAGGCATCCTGCAGGCTCCCTACTTTGACCCCAATGCCGATGACGCGTGCAACTACGGCGCCATCGGAGTCGTTATCGGCCACGAGATGACCCACGGATTTGATGACCAGGGTCGCAACTTCGACCACAACGGCAATATGGTAGATTGGTGGACCGCCGAGGATGCCGCCAAGTTCCAAGAGCTCGCCGACAAATTGGGTGCTCAGTACAGCGCCGAAATCGTTGCCGACGACGTTCATGCCAACGGCCAGTTCACCATGGGCGAGAATATCGCCGATCACGGCGGACTGCGTGTAGCCTACAGCGCATTCAAGAACACCGAGCAGGGCAAGGGCAACACCCTGATTGACGGATTCACTCCCGACCAGCGATTCTTCCTGAGCTATGCCAACGTTTGGGCAGCCAACATCACTAAGGAAGAGATGCTGCGCCGCACCAAGGTTGACCCCCACAGCCTGGGCGTTAACCGTGTAAACGTCGCTATCCGCAACCTCGAGGAATTCTTCAACGCATTCAACGTACAACCCCGAATGAAGATGTGGCGTGATCCCGCCGACCGTGTCATCATCTGGTAATCCACATCACCATATCCACCATCAAGGGGCGGTGCCATCCACGGCATCGCCCCTTTAATTGTTAGATGTAGAGACATTACATGTAGAGACGCAAAATTTATATTGTTAGCCATCATGTAGAGACGCAAAATTCTATTGTTAGCCATCATGTAGAGACGCAAAATTTTGCGTCTCCCAACGATAGGTGTTACCAATTTGCCAGCCCTTGAGACGCAAAATTTTGCGTCTCTACAGATTCCCTGTATTCCCAGTACTCCTAGTATTCCCAGTATTCCCATTACTCCCAGTCGCTCCCATTGCTCCCGGTCGCCAACAAAAAAACGAGAGGCGACATCATTGCTGACATCACCTCTCTTAGGGGGGCGGTTACCTACTCTCCCACTTTCGCAGTACCATCGGCGTGGTGAGGCTTAACTTCTCTGTTCGGAATGGGAAGAGGTGGGACCCTCACGCTATG
>CACYSG010000072.1 GCA_902776955.1 uncultured Bacteroidales bacterium
AACCAGTTGACGTCACTCAACGTGTCGAGCAAGACATCATTGTGGCATTTAGCTTGCGAGAACAACAAGTTGACTTCGCTGAACGTGCAGGGATGCAGTTCCCTGAAGGAAATGTCATGCGAAAACAACCTGTTGACTTCGCTTTATGTTCAAGGCTGCTCCTCGCTCAAGTACCTCTCATGTTACTTGAATCGGATTACCGATGCCGGCATGACGACTCTGGTGAACAGCCTGCCCAACCGTTCTTCTTCCACGACAAAGGGCGAATTGCAAGTGCTGTACAACACTGGCGAGAATAACGTGTGCACCAGTGCTCATGTGAAGGCTGCAAATGCCAAGAACTGGTGGCCCTCACGCTATAATGGCTCAAGCTGGATTGAAATACCGGCCTCTACGGCAGGTGACGTGAACGGTGACGGCGAGCTTAACTTGACCGACGTGACCACGCTGCTCACGCTGATACTGAACGAGGGTCCCTCGGCATCCAGCTATCCCGCCGGCGACTACAACGGCGACGGTGTGATCAACTTGACCGATGTGACGATGCTGCTCACCTACATCCTGAACAGTTAATCAGATTTTAGAAACTACGAATTACATTAATTGGCATCAGCTCGCTGGCGCTCGCAGTTTAAGTTTAGAGGGGGCATCCGCATGCTCGCTATCGCTCGCAGTTTAAAGTTTAAAGTTTAGAGTTTAGAGGGGGCATCCGCATGCTCGCTGGCGCTCGCAGTTTAAAGTTTATAGTTTAGAGTTTAGAGGGGGCATCCGCGCTCCGGTTAGTTAACAACTGAAATATCTGAATTTTCTGAGTGGTATCGGGGGGACGGTTCTTCAGTCCGAAAAATGCAGGCATTTTTCATCCAGAAGAGCCGTCCCCTTTTTCTTGCGGATGGCCACGCCAAGGCGAGGCCCTACAGTGCGGATGCCAGCTAATGTCTAATGTCTAACGTCTGTTGTTTGAAAAAAAACTTTGCGCCTTTGCGTCTTGGCGTGGGGCGGGAAGGTGAGGCCACGCCAAGGCGAGGCCCTACTGGCGGCAGCCGGGTTGCAGGGGGGTGGTTTCCCTGGCCGCTTGAGGGGCGGGGAGGGGTGAGGTTTGGGGTGAATGCTTGGTGGTTTCATGTTTTTCTTTTACCTTTGCGAACGAGAAACCAAATAATTGACTGCCAACAATGAAAGCAAGACATCTGCTACTGTGTATCGTGGCCGCGGCAGCCGTGCTGCCCGCTGTCGCCGACGTCCATCCTCGCTACACCGACGTGGTGAGCGACGCCACGTCGACCTATGTTACCAAACGCCCGCCCGCCGAGGAGCGCCTGTTCACGAGCGTCATCATCGAGAAGCGCATTCAGGAAGTATTAAAGAAGATCAAGGGCAACCCCAAGCTGGCCTGGATGTTTGAGAACTGCTTCCCCAACACCCTTGACAGCACCGTGCATTACCGCATCGGCGACGATGGCGAGGACGACACCTTTGTTTATACCGGCGACATCCACGCGATGTGGTTGCGCGACAGCGGTGCCCAGGTGTGGCCCTATGTCAAGTATGCCCGTCAGGACGAGAAGTTGCGCCACATGCTGCGCGGTGTCATCCTGCGGCAGTTGAAGTGTATCGTGCTGGACCCGTATGCCAACGCCTTCAACGACGGCCCCACGGGCAGCCAGTGGGAGAACGACTTGACCGACATGAAGCCTGAGTTGCACGAGCGCAAATACGAAATCGACTCGCTGTGCTATCCCATACGACTGGCCTATGAATACTGGCTCGTGACGGGCGACGACAGCATCTTCGGCGACTTGTGGGTCGAGGCGATGCAGGCCGTTCTGCGCACCTTCAAGGAGCAGCAGCGCAAGGGCGGCAACAAGGGCCCGTACAAGTTCATGCGCCGCGATATCGACGCCAAGTCGTCACTCACGTGGTATGGCTGGGGACCTCCCGTCAATCCTGTGGGATTGATCGTGTCGTGTTTCCGTCCCAGCGACGATGCTACGGTATTGCCTTTCCTGGTGCCTAGCAACTTCATGGCCGTGAGCTCGCTGCGCAAGGCTGCCGACGTGCTCGACAAGGTCAACCACAATCAGCTACTGGCCGCCCAGTGCCTTGACCTGGCCCAGGAGGTGGAGGATGCCCTGCACAAGTATGCCGTCGTCGAGCACCCCAAATATGGCAAGATCTACGCCTACGAGGTGGACGGCTGGGGTGGCCGCGTGCTGGCCGACGACGCCAACGTGCCCAGCCTGCTGGCGATGGGCTACCTGGGTGACGTGCCGATGGATGACCCCATCTACCGCAACACGCGCCGCTTTGTGTGGAGCGAGGACAACCCCTGCTTCTTCAAGGGTACGGCATGTGAGGGCATCGGCGGCGCCCACACGGCCTATAACCTCATCTGGCCCATGAGCATCATGATGAAAGCGTTCACGGCCGACAACGACGAGGAAATCGCCTGGTGCATGCGTCAGCTGCTCAACACCGATGCCGGCACGGGTTTCATGCACGAGTCTTTCCACAAGGACGATCCCACTCATTACACGCGCGCCTGGTTTGCCTGGCAAAACACCCTGTTCGGCGAACTGGTCATCCACCTGATCGACAACGGCAAGACCGATTTGCTCGTTAATGCTCGCTAGTGCTCGCTGGCGCTCGCAGTTTAGAGTTTAGGGTTTAGAGTTTAGCTCGCTGGCGCTCGCGGTTTAGGGTTTAGCTCGCTGGCGCTCGCGGTTTAGGGTTTAGAGTTTAGAGGGGTTGAGCTTGGGTTAGATAAATTGAATAGCTTTAAATAACTGAAATAGAATTATATAGAAGCATCCGCATTCTGTCACTCTTTGACATGAATGCGGATGCTTTCTCTAAACTCTAACCTCAATATTTCATGAGTTGCTGACGGTGTTGATGAGCATCGTCACGTCGGTGATATTGATGATGCCGTCGTTGTTCATGTCGGCGTTGGTCGAATTGATGCCGCTGAAATTCTCATTCATCACAGCGTTGATGAGCACGGTGACGTCGGTGATGTTGACAACGCCGTCGCTGTTCACGTCACCTTGCAAGCTTACCGTGAGCGTCTCCCAAGTTGTGCCGTTGTACCTCTTGGGCAACCAATACTTGCTGGTGGCGGTGGCGATTTGATCGTTGTTCATCGTGTTGCCCTCGTCGGTGTTATAGAGAGCATACAGGCTGCCTGGCTCGTCGGCCGTGCGCTGGGGCAGGCTGTTTACCAGGAGGGTCATGTTGGCGCCGTTGATGTTATTGCTGTAGCATTTGATATAAGTCAATGAGGTGCAGCCCGAGACGATGAGTTGCGTAAGGTTGTTGTTGCGGGCCATGATCGTTCGCAATTTGGTCTTGTTCTGAAGGCCGTTGAGCGTGTTCAGGGCGCAGTCCTCACAGTCGAGATATTCCAATTCGCTGCAACTGGCAAGGCCTGTGATGGCAGTGAGATTGTCATTGTTGTAGCAACGCAGGTCGCTCAATGCGGTACAGCCTGTGACGTTAAGCGTGGTCAAATTATTGTAAAAGCATACGAGTGATGTCAACGTTGTGTTGTTACTAACGATGAGTGTTTTCAGATTAGTCTTGTTGTAGAGTGAGAGTGAGGTCAGCTTGTTGTTTGCGGCCGCCAGGGTTGTGATATTCGGCATGAGACTGGTGGCGTCCAGGTTGGTGATGGCACAGTTTTCACAGTTGAGGGTGGTAATGGCTCGACAGTTGTCAAGACCTGTGATGGCAGTCAAGTTGGAGTTGTCTCCACAAAGTAAATTTGTCAGTGCCGTGCAGCCCGTCACGTTCAACGAGGTGAGCCTATTGGCGTAGCAAGACAGTTTTGACAATTTAGTTTTGTTGGACAGATCGAGGGTGGAGAATGCGCAGTTATAGGCAAATAATTGGGTGAGATTGCTGCAATCGTCCAAGCCGGTGATTTTGCTCAATGATGGATTCTCGTAGCAACCCAAGATGGACAACGACGTGCACCCTGTCACGTCAAGCGTTGTCAACGCATTGGTATAGCAATGGACTGTGGCCAGAGAGGTGTTTCCCGATAGCCTGAGGTAAGTGAGATGGCTCTTGCCCGAGACGGTAAACGAGGTGAGCTTGTTGTTACGGGCAAGAATCGAGGCAATGTTGTTGGCGTTCTGGAGAGCGCTCAAGTTGGTGATGGAGCAGTCCTCGCAGTCGAAGTAGGTCAGGGCAGTGCAGCCTCCCAATCCTGTGATGGTTTGCAGGGGAGTATTGTAGTAGCAGCGCAATTCCTGGATCGCGGTGCAACCGGTGACGTTGAGCGATGTCAAGTCATTGGAGCGGCAGTTCAGATTAGTCAGTGCCGTGCAGTAGCTGCAATTCAAGGTGCTGAGATAAGGGTTGCCGATGACCGTAAGTGTGGTCAACAGAGGGTTGTTCTGGCAATACAGGTCAGTGAGATGGCTCTTGTTGTTAACCGTTAACGTTGTGAGGCGGTTGTTCATGCAACTCAGTAAAGCCAGATTGGGCAGGCTCTGCACATCGTCGAGGCTGGTCAAGGCACAGTCATAGCAATAGAGGTTGCAGAGCGCAGTGCAATCGGCCAGTCCTATGAAGGTAGTGAAATTGGGGTTTTGGTAACAACTCAGCGATAGCAAAGCGGTGCATCCAGTGACATTGAGCCTGATTATATACGGGTTATTGTAGCAATAAAGACGGAGCAGCGAGGTACAGTTGCTCACGTTCAGGGATATGAGATGTGGCATATTCGTAACCCGCAATTCCGTTATGTTTGTGTTCTTGCAGTTGAGCGTCTCCAGTGCAGTACAGCTCGTGACATTGAGCGACGTGAGCGCTGTAATGTAGCAATAGAGTTCTTTGAGGCTTGTGCAGTTGGTGACATTGAGCGAGGTCAATGCGGGGTTGTTGGCGCAATCCAGATATTGCAGTTTGGTGAGACCGCTCACGTTGAGCCAAGACAAGTTGTTGCTGTAGCATACAAGGTTTTCCAGATTGGTGAACAGTTCGACACCTTTCAGGTTGGAAATGTTCTTGTTGTTGACGTTGAGTGTCGTCAATTCGGCGATATCGGTCGAATTCAGGTATCCTTTGGGGTAAAAGTCTAGCAGATAATTGCGAAAGTTGGCATCAGGGAAGTTGGTGGAATTGATGAGCGCGACACAATCGCTGCCGATGAGGATGTCGCGGTTATAGACAGCCGAGCCGTCCATGGTGATGGTACCCTGTGAGGAGTTCCACGCCGCCCCGGTGGGAAGGATGATCTGGTTGCTGTTGTTAAAGGTGAGGATGTTCGCCTTGAAGACCGGATAGCTCGAATTGCCGGTGGCACGCATGGTGATGCCTGTCAAGCCTCTGGTATTGGTAACGACCACCTGGTGATCCCAGTCCAGAGCGCCCTTCTTGCCGTAGATGTCCATCGCACCGCTCAGGAAAAGAATACAGGAGTTGGAGCTGGCGATACCCGCCTTGTTGGTGGAAGTCACTTTAAGTTTTCCGTTATTCAAGGTGTTGATGTAAAAGCAATGGGAGGAATTGCTGGTGACATAGATGCCCTCCTCGTCAACACTGCTGATGGTGGTGGTGCCGTTGACGACATTCATCGTCATGTCCACGCCGCTGTCAAGACGCACGGCCGAGGCATCCTGGGCACTCAGGTTGTTGGTGCCCTGCAGGTTCACAATCAGTCCGTCGTTAGACTCGTTGTGAATGCATCGGTTGTAACTGCCCGTACGGGAGATGGTGACGTTGGTCAGCGTCACCGTGTTGGTCGAGGGGTTGTAGGAGACCGAGCCGCTGATGTTGGAGCCCGTCACGTTGCTGTAATTGTCACTGTTGACAGACACACCGCCGATCTTGAAACCGTAGTAGGTGGCAGCCTGGGCCGACCACGCGGCCATCATGACCATCATGAGGAGAAATATAATTTTTTTCATAAGCCAAAAGTATCGCCTCCTGAGTCCCCCGAATTCGGCATTATGACAAAGTATTCAAGCGCGGGGACTTGCCTGTCTGTAAAAGACATTGCGCTCTCGTCTTTTAATCCTTGTTACCGGTTCAACGGTAGGATGAGCCCAGCACATCACGCCACAAATATATCAAAAAAAAACCGAATTGGCCAACTAGACCTCGCTGTCGTTGACTTTTTTTCAAAAAAAGCATTTACAATCCCTATCAAATATTAAAATAGCAGGGATTGACTATGCGTCCATGCAAAAAACATTACCTTTGCGGCTAATAATTTTAAAAAACATGCTTTTTATATAACATGAAAGAATACAAAAACCTAACCAACCAACAAATCGAATCTCTGAAGAAAAACGACTGTTGGGCACAAGATTGGAATGAAATTCAAGTGACCGACGACTTTGATACTTCACGTTGCCATCGAGTGCAGTTTTACGGATCGGCACGCTTGGGCAGTGGAGACGGCACCATCGAAATCACCGAAGGCTTTGTCAAGAACTGCGGCATCTATAACGCGACGTTGCGCAACGTCACCATCGGCGACGGTTGCCTCATCGAGAACATCGGCAACTACCTGAATAACGTCACCATCGGCGACGGCTGCTACATCTCCAATGTGAGCACCATCGATACCCAGGGCCATCCCAATTACGGTCAAGGACACACCATCTCGGTACTCAACGAGGTGGGCGACGGCAACCTGTTGCTCCTTAATGAACTTAACAGTCAACTGGCGGCCTTGATGGTCAAGCACGGAGAGAACAAGCCGCTGATGAACGCCATCAAACGCATGGTGGCCGACTCGGTAGCCGCCTCTCGACCTGAATGCAGCACCATCGGCAACCACGTGCGCATCGTCAACACCGGTGTCGTCATCAACTCCATCATCGATGACGGATGCCAGCTGTGCGGCGTGTCGCGACTGAGCAACTGCACCATCAGCAGCACCATCGAGAATCCCATTATCATCCGCACGGGCGTGATTTGCGAGAATACCATCATCAGCGGAGGTTCCCGGCTGAACGGCAGCGTCAAGTTGACCGACTGCTTCGTGGGAGAGTTCTGCCAGCTCGAAAACGGTTTCACGGCAGCCAGCAGCGTCTTTTTTGCCAACAGCTACATGTCCAACGGCGAAGCGTGTGCCGCCTTCTGCGGCCCGTTCACGGTAAGCCACCACAAGAGTTCACTGCTCATCGGTGCCATGTTCTCGTTCTATAATGCGGGATCGGCCACCAACTTCAGCAACCATGCCTACAAGATGGGTCCCATGCACTACGGCACCCTCGAGCGCGGCTGCAAGACCGCCAGCGGCGCCTATCTGCTGTTGCCGGCCAACATCGGCTCGTTCAGCGTCCTGTTCGGCAAGCTGATGTATCATCCCGACACCAGCGACCTGCCGTTCTCCTACCTGATAGCCTATGGCGACACGATGTACCTCAAGCCCGGACGTAACTTCGCCACCGTGGGCCTGTACCGCGACATACGCAAGTGGCCCAAGCGCGACAAGCGCACCCAGGGCGTCCGCAAGAGCGTGGTCAACTTCGACTGGCTCAGCCCGTTCACCATCAGCGAGGTATTGCGCGGCAAGAAGATCTTGGAGAACCTGCGTGCTGCCAGCGGTGACAACGTGAGCACCTACAACTACCACGACTACGTCATCAAAGCGCCATTCCTGCACAAGGGCATCAAGTTCTATGACATGGCATTGCGCATCTACATGGGCGCCGTGCTCAAGCGTCACAAACCCGTTCCTCCCGTCTCAACCGAGGGCGAGGGTAACTGGATTGACTTGGCGGGCCTGCTCATGCCGCAGAGTGCCGAGGAAAAAATCATCAACGATATCATCAACGGCCAGCTCAACACCATCGACGAGGTAAACGCACGTTTCAAGGCCTTAGACGCCAACTACAACGAGCTGCGTTGGTCATGGAGCTACCGTATCATCCTGGATTACTACGGCATCGATGAGCTGACCGATGAGGCCGTGGCGCGCGTCCATCAGGACTATGTCACCGCCCGCCGCGAGTGGATTGCCCTCATCCGCGAGGACGCCGAGAACGAATTCACCCTGGGCGACGTGGACCGCGAGGTACTCGACGACTTTGTAACCCTGCTCGACCGCGAGGTAGATTTCGAAAACCAAAAACTCTACATGTAAAATGCGCTCTTGCGCATTTTACATGTAGAGTTTTTGAGTTTAGAGTTTAGGGTTTAGAGTTTAGAGAGGGTGCGGGCTGGGGCCCGCGGTTTAGAGTTTAGAGAGAGAATGGACACTTATCAATTTGAGAAACTGACAGCATGGCAAAAGGCAAAGGAATTGGCCATCCTGGTGTACCAACTTGTTGCCAAATTTCCTCAATATGAGCAGTTTGCCTTGAGTAGCCAACTGAGAAGAGCGGCAATCTCGATTCCCTCAAATATCGCTGAAGGAACTGGCCGGATATCTGTAAAAGAAAAAAACCATTTCCTTGAGATATCTTATGGTTCATTGATGGAAACGTATTGTCAACTGCAAATCGCCTTGGAGTTGGGGTATATCTCTGACGATGATATGGCTAGAATAAAACCGCTTCTTTTTGAAACTACTCGACTGATTAGCGGGTTACGCAACAGCTATTCATCTAACGACAACCCTCTCTAAACTCTAACCACTGTTATCTTGTAGGTGGAACCCTCTCTAAACTCTAAACCATGGTTATCTTGTAGATGGAACCCTCTCTAAACTCTAAACCATGGTTATCTTGTAGGTGGAACCCTCTCTAAACTCTAAACCATGGTTATCTTGTAGGTGGAACCCTCTCTAAACTCTAAACTCTAAACTTCAAGGGGCCGCACATCGTGCGACCCCTTGAATGTAGCGGGACTGAGAATTGAACTCAGGACCTCCGGGTTATGAATCCGACGCTCTAACCGACTGAGCTATCCCGCCATCTTCCTTAAAAGCGACTGCAAAGGTACAACCAATTCCCCAACTGACCAAATTTTTTTTGAAAAAAGTGATTTCTTGTTATCAAAACGGCCTATTTCAGGGCGTTTGTGATGGATATGGGGCGTGCCATCCTTCAACTTCAGGCACGATAATCGCCCTTCAAGTGGGAAATCTGCGGAAAAATCATTATCTTTGCCCCCAACGACAGTTCGCTTATAATATGAGTACACGAGGGCTTGCTGGTTTGATGCTCATCGCATGCATGACGGTGGCGCTGCACGGCGCGACCCAGACGGTCGTGTTTGACACCGATGTGCCGTCAGGGCAGTATTACCGCATTCCGGCGATTGTGCAACTCCACGACGGGCGCTTGCTGGCCATTGCCGACGACCGGCATGGCAGTGACATCGACATCGGCGGCAACTGGGGCATCGACATCGTGGGGCGCGTCAGCAGTGACGGCGGCCAGACGTGGGAACCGCCCTTCATGATAGCCGACGGTGACGGGCGCCGTGAGGGCTTTCGCGACAGCCACGGCGACGCGGCGGTGGCCGTTGACCGCGAGACGGGTCGTGTGCTCGTCATGTGCGCTTCGGGCAAACAGGGATTCCTCGGTTCGACGCTACAGGAGCCCCTGCGTGTGGGCCGATACGTCAGCGACGACTGCGGCAGGACGTGGAGTGAGGAGGATGTGACAAGCGACATCTACGGTATCTTCGCAGCCTGCCCCGAGGTCAACAGCCTGTTTTTCTCCAGTGGGCGCATCTGCCAGAGCCGCCGCATCAAGCAGGGGCAGTATTACCGCCTCTATTCGGCCGTTGACGCGCCGATGGGAGTGGGTTGCCTGGTGCTCTACAGCGACGACTTCGGGCTGACGTGGCAGGCCTTGGGCGGGCCGTCGGCGAGGCCGACTGTCGCCCCCTGGGGTGACGAGGCCAAGGTCGAGGAACTGCCTGACGGGAATGTGCTGCTCAGTTGCCGCTCCAAGCAAACCGGCACCAGCGGCAGGCTGTTCAACATCTATGACTACAACACCGGTTCCTGGGGCGTGATGGCCGTCAGCAACGACACCGAGGAGGGCACTTATAGCGAAGGCTGCTCCTGCAATGGCGAAGTGCTCATCGTGCCGGTGGTGCGCACCAGCGATGGCCGTCTCATGCATCTGGCCCTGCAATCGGTGCCTCGCGGTCCCGGTCGCCAGCGCGTGGGCATCTACTACAAGCCGTTGCTCGACGGCGGCGACTATGACGAACCGTCGGACTTCTCATGGGGCTGGAAATGTTACCGCGTGACCGAGCGCTACTCGGCCTATTCCACGATGATTGCCACCACTGACGGCGACATCGCCTTCTTTCATGAGGACTGCAACGACAATCCTGGCACGAGCGCCTATGACCTGCTCTACCAGCAACTGACCATAGAACAAATCACTAACGGGAGGTACACCTCCACTACTGAATAATAATGATGATGAACGACGATAAGAAGATAACCGTGCTTGCGGCGCCGCTGCAAGGTGTGACAGATAATGTGTGGCGCATGGCGCAGCACGAGGTGTTTGGCGGTGTTGACGCCTATTATGCCCCCTTCATGAGGGTGGAGCGCGGCGAGGTCAGGCGCAAGGACCTGCGCGACGTGCAGCCCGAGCGCAACGCGGGCATCACCCTTATCCCGCAGATTCTCGCCTGCCAACCCGATCATGCCCTGATGATGGTGGACGCCCTTAAGGAGATGGGCTACAGCCGCATCGACATCAACCTGGGCTGCCCCTTCCCGCCCATCGCCCTGCACCGCAAGGGCTCGGGCATGCTGGCCTATCCTGACCTGGTCGAGGAACTCTTCAGGGCACTCGCCGACGTCGAGGGCGTGGAGTATAGTGTGAAAATGCGTATCGGTTGGGACAGCAACGACCAGTGGCATGATATCCTGCCCCTGATGGAACTCATCAAGCCGTGCCATATCGCCGTGCATCCCCGCACGGGCAAGCAGCAGTATAAAGGAGAATTGGACATGGAGCAATTTGAGGCCTTGATGGCGGCGTCATCGTGGCCCGTGGTCTATAACGGCGGCTTGCACACAGTTGAGGACATCGACGAAATCAACAGGCGGTACCCAGGGCTCGCCGCCGTGATGGTGGGTAGCGGACTCGCCGCCAACCCGGGCATGTTCTGCCCTGATGCCAAGCCCGACGACTACCGCCGATTCCATGACCTGCTTGTGGACGGCTACACCGACCTGCTCAACGGCGGTGAGGCCCAGCTGGTGCGCCATCTGCAGGACATCTGGCAGACGTTCCTGCCCGATACAGACCACAAACTGTTCAAGGCTATCCGCAAATCCCGCACTCTGGACCAGTACCGTAACGCCGCCGCAGCCGCCCTCGCCGCTCTGGGTTGACGTGAGCGGGGAAAATAAAGAATCTTTTTGGCGCAAGGGGCTTACCTTATCGGGTCGGAAGGTCGACGGCCTGCATTTTCCGCATTTTACCGGACATTAAAAAATGGCAATGATATAGAAGTTGGTCCAAACCCTGCGGGGCTAATGCAAATTTCACTAATTCAACTAATTGGACAAATTGGACTAATTGGTCAAATAAGTCTAATTGGTCTAATTGGTCTAATTTGTCCAATTCGCATTAAAAAAACTGATGGGGCAACTGCTATATCGTTCCCAAAAATTATGTAACGCTTGGCGAATGGGAGACGCAAAATTTTGCGTCTCTACTGGGGTTTGTGTTTGCGTATCAGGTCGATGAGGTGGCGGGT
>CACYSG010000073.1 GCA_902776955.1 uncultured Bacteroidales bacterium
CTTCCCGGCAAAAAGACCGCCCGAAAAAGGCGTCAAAAAAATCGCTCACGCAATTTGAACCATCTTGTGAGCCGAAAAGCGATGCAAAATTACTGCCGCACCGCAAACCGACCAAATATTTCAAGAAAAAAATCTCGAAAATAACTTTAATTAACAAATAAAAGGCGAAAAGTGACCGTTTTTGGTCAAATTTCGCCTTTTGGTGTCCTAAAAATCCGATGTGATCAGGCGTTGACCTGAACCTTGATGCCAGCCTTGCGGAATCGCTCGGCAATTCGCTGCAATTCTTCCTTGGAAATCTTCTCCAGATTGTCGGCCGGAGTCTTGCGGTCAATGCTGTAAAGCATGATTTCGCGGGGCTTGATCTCCTGGTAAGCCTTCAACAGGGCATCCAACTCTTCGTCGGTGGTGTTGTCAAAGTGCTTCCCCTCAAACTCGCCCCTGAGCATGATCGTCTGGACAATGCACTGTCCGTCGAAACGCTTGAGGTCGGCGATGACTCCCTCGGGCAGGCAGTTGGGCGACACGGGACGGTTGATGGCGATGAAAGTATGGGGGATAGCGCTATCCAGCTTGAGGATATTGTTGTCCACCTTGAGCAGCGCCTTAGCAACAGCAGGCTTGCCGGCCATGGTGGAGTTGCTGAGCACCGACACCTTGGCGTCGGGGAAGAACTCGGTGCGCAGGCGCAGCACGTCGTCCACCACCTTGTCAAACTCGGGATGCAGCGTGGGCTCGCCATTGCCCGAGAAGGTGATCACGTCAAGCGTCTGCCCTGCCTCCTTCATCTCCATCAGTTTGCGCCTGAGCTGCTTCTTCACGGCCTCGCGCGAGGGGACGCCATCCTTGCCGGGGCCCTGGGCATTGAAGCCTGCCTCGCAATAGAGACAGTCAAACGAACAAATCTTGCCGTCGTTGGGCATGAGGTTAATTCCGAGGGACATTCCCAGCCTGCGGCTGTGGATGGGTCCGTATATCGTCGAGTGGAAAAGTACGGTTTGCATTGTATTGAAGTTTTAAGTTGTCAGTTCAGTTTCTTATACTGTATATACATTATATAATAAAAAGTAATAAACTACGGCTAGATGATGTTAAGCTGCTGCAGGATGTCGCTTACATCGATATGCGTGAGCGTGCGTCGCTGCTGCAGGGCGTCGGCAAAGGTGTCCATCGCCCTGCGCACCCTGGAGTCAGCAAAAAGACGCGACATGCTCTCAAACACTTCGTCAAAGATGGGTTCCACCTCGTCACGCTCCAGCTGGCAATAGTCGCGCCCGTCCTCGCACGCGGCATTGAACAACCGGTCTCGCAACTTGTCGTCGACCTTGTTGTTGTCCAGCACCATGCATCGGCACAGGGCATTGGCCACGGCCAAACCGACCGAGATGCGGTAGTGTCCCACGATGTACTGCCAGGCGCCACGAGGCGACAACCGCGGGTTACCGGCAAAGAAGAATTCGGGGGTGAACTGGATGCATTCCGGTCCATCGCCGTCGAGCGAGATGGCGGTAAACAGGTTATTGGCCTCAAGTACCGATAGCCCCAGTGCCATTCCGGCGGCACCGTAACTCTTGTCGAGTTCGTCACGATATTTCAAAAATTTCTTATCGGTCATATCTGTCTCTTCATTTGCGGCCGAAGTCAGCCGGTATTTCGCCCCACTCGGCCGTATTCCACTTGAGGAGCGGATTCTTCCATGTGTGAGTGGCGAGCCAACGCTCGGCGCGGGCAATGATCTCGAACAGACGCACGTTGGCATCGGTACGGGCCAACTTGGTGCGGCACTGCTTGGCCCTCACCCACGACATCGCCGTCTTGCTGTCGCTATAGATGGCCGTGTAGTCATTCCCCTGCTGGGCAAACAACGCCAGAGCATGGACAATAGCCAGGAACTCGCCGATGTTGTTGGTCGCATCGGGGAACGGGCCCTGATGAAACAGTTCCGCGCCGGTAGGCACATCAACGCCGCGGTACTCCATCAGACCGGGATTACCCGAGCAGGCACCGTCGACAGCGATACTGTCCCGCACGATGCCGGGGATAGCCTCATAGTTGACCACCTCACGCGGTCCGCGCGCGATAGCCCGCAACAGATCCATCTCCCCAGGGTCGTTACGGAAAGCCTCCACCGCCTCCTGCTGTGTCGCAAACGCCTTGTAGCGGGCCCCAGGAAACCCCTTCACCCGCAACTCGCACTCAGCCCACGAGTCACAGATGCCAGGCTCAGTCCCCTGCCACACCACATACCACTTGCGCTTGTCACTACCCATAAATCATCTATAGATTACTTGAAACGACAAAATTACATCAAAATTCTGAAAACGGCAAAATCAAAGCGAAAAGCCGTTGTAAACCACTAAGCTTATTAAACTACGAATTACACGAATTTTACAAATTAGGCATCCGCATTCAATTATAACGAATGGCACAAATTGCCATTCGTATAAATCAACAAAAATGCGGCCGCGTCCGCCATTCGTGTAATTCGAAAGAAATAAGGACGCGGATGCCAATTTGTTTAATTCGCGTAATTCGTAGTTTAAAAAATTTCGTAGTTTTAAGTAGTGAGGAGGGCGGCGAGGCGGCGGGCGGTGCGTTCGGTGGCGGGGGCGGTTTCGATGTCGGTGGAGTCGAAGCGCAGGTGGCATTGGCTGTAGTAGGGGGTGCGGGTTTGCAGTTCGCGCTCGACGAGGGGGAGGACGGCGGCGTCGGGGAGACGGGCGATTTTGGGGCGTTTGGCCTTTTGGTCGGGCAGGAGCAGGCGGGCGGTGATGCGTTCGGGGCTGGTTGTGAGCCAGACGGTGGTGCCGGCCCTATTCATCAGCGCCATGTTGTCGCCATGGCAGGGGGTACCACCCCCGCAGCCGATGATGACATCGGTCATTGCCGCCACCTCGCGCAGGGCGGCCGTTTCGAGTTCGCGGAACCGATTTTCGCCCATTTCATCGAAGATTTCGACAATAGTTCTGCCGCATTGCGCCTCGATGAATTCGTCCAAATCGATGTAGCGCAACGCCATCTGCCGTGCAAGCGCCTCGCCCAGCGTGGTCTTGCCGCAGCCCATGTAGCCGATGAGAAAAACGGGTTTCATAGCCATCCTGCCTCGCGGTACCACGCGATGGCCTCGCGGATACCCTCCCGCAGGGAGTACTTGGGATTGAAATCAAAGTCGCGCTTTGCCTCGCTGGTGTCACACAGCCAGTTGCGTTGCTTCAGGATCTTGAACTTGTCGCGGTTGAGCGTGCTCGCCTTGAGCCTCACCTTGCCCCACCACTCGGCCACGTTGCACACGATCTTGACCAGCCACAGGGGGCACACCACGGGAATGACGAACTTCTTGCCGAGCTCCTCGCAGACAATCTGCCGGAACTCCTGCTGGGTATAGCCCTTATCCTCGCTGATGAAATAGGCCTTGTGCAGGGGTCCGCGCTCCAGGGCGTCCATCACGCCGGTGGCCAGGTCCTTGACGTAGATGAAGGTGAGCATCTGCTTGTCGAAGCCCACACTGAAGTCAAAGCCCCGCTTGATGCTCTTGATCATCAGGTAATAGTCCTTCTCGTGAGGCCCATAGACGCCCGTGCAGCGGAAGATGGTGTACGGGAAGCCATCGACCGACTGCAGATAGGTCTCGGCCTTGAGCTTGGACACGCCGTAAAAGGTGTTGGGCATCGGGATATCGGTCGATAAAATGGGCTTATAGGTCTTCTCGTCACCAGGCCCCATGACGCTGAGGCTGCTCATCATCAGGAAGACGTCAGGGGTCATATTCGTCGTCTTGAGGGCATCGACCAGGGCACACAGGTAGCCGTAGTTGACGCGCTCAAAGTCCAGGTAGTTGGTGCTCTTGGTCACACCCAGGTTATGGACAATATAGTCCCACCTGCCCCACTCGCCCATTTGGTCGCGCAGGGTTTCCTCCAGCTTGTCCTGATCCTCATAGTCCAATTCGATGAAACGGATGCGTTTGTCCTGCAGGAACTCGCGGCTCGTGGTCGACCGCACCGCAGCCCAAACGGTATAACCGCGCTTGAGCGCTTCCTCAACAAGGAAACCGCCGATGAAGCCGCCGGCGCCGGTAATGAGAATATTTTTATTCATGCTTTACTGTTTATGGTCTAGGTAGTGAGTCCTCAATCTTCTTGTGGGCCATGGCCAACTTGGTGGCCTTGGTCTGGTGTGTGGCATTATATTCCACCGCCTCGATGACGTGCTGGGTGATATACTCGGGCGGGATGTTCTTCAGGCAACGGAAGTCGCCAAACTTGCACGGCTTGTCGCCGGTGATGGAGCACGGGCGACAGTCCATATCAAGCTGGATGTCGTCCTCAACCACCTGGTTGTAACCCAGATAGCCGCATGCGGGCGACGTCGGTCCCCACACAGTCATCGCCTGCAGGTCGACCAGCGACGCCAGGTGCATATTGGCCGACTCCATCGTCAGCATCAGGTCGCACTTGGCAAACAGCGCATACTCGTCGATGAACCTGTGCTTGATCTCGGCCATCGAGATGACGTGGGGATACTTGCGCGCAATGGGCCTCAGGGCGATTTTCTCGGCCTTGCCGCCGCCCATGAGGAAAATCCAGTAATTCTCCCGCTTGGAGAGCTCGGCGATGACCTTTTCCATCTGTTCCAGGGGATAGGCCTTCTGGCGGTGGGACGAGAACGGCGAGATGGCAATCCAGCGATGGCCTTCTTCCTTCTTGGGCACGATGGGACTATCGGGCCAGTCACGGCCCTCATACAGGCGCGTGAATGTATCCGGCGCCTCGAAGCCCAACTCGGTGAACACGTTGCGGTAGCGCTGATGGATGGGCGTCACCGGCTCGTCGGTCTTGTGAGTGACCAGGGCGTGGCGCTTGGGTTTCTCGCGGTCCAGGCGGGCGATTTTCGCACCGCGGGCCTTCATGTAGGCATCGATGATCCAGGTGCCCGAGACGTTGTGCAGGTCGGCCACCGCGTCGATGTCATACAGCTTGTGCAACTGGGCTGCCAGCTTCACCAGCCTGGTCAGGCCGCTGTGGTTCTCCTTGACGTCAAAGTCCACCACCTTGAGGTTGGCGGGACGGTCATGGAACATCGAGGCGGGCCATTTCTTGGTCAGCATGATGAAACGTGTGTCAGGATTGGCCTTACACACGGGATACAATACCGGAATGCTCATCGCCACATTGCCCAACACCGACAGGCGGATAACGAGCACGTTGCGGAATTTATTATTGTCTTTTGCCATAGCGCACAGGATTAGTTAACAATAGCCACTTGAGGCCCTATTCGTCTTGCAAAATTAATTCATTTAGACGAAATATACAACAATTTGTAGATATTTATTAGCTTTCTAGTAAAAACGCAGGAGTGTTGAAGCCGCAGGATGTAGGGCCTCGCCTTGGCGTGGCCGTCCCCGCTCAAAGGATATAGGGCTTCGTAACCGTCCTCCTGGAATTCTCATAGTGCCGACCTTGTAGAGACGCAAAATCTTGCGTCTCACCTCGCAAGTCGTTACAAACTTCCGTTCCCACAATGCCCCCACCTTTTATCGGATGAGCCCGAAACACCCGGAGGGTGTCATCTGAGTAACAGGGGGTACCTGCTAATGAAGCGAGCGAAGCGAGTGAAGTGGCAGGCACCCCCTGTGCCGCAATGCGTCCATATCGTCGCTGGAGGCGACCCCAAGACCTATTGTTGTCTATAGTCAACTATCAATCAACTTATTACGATATGAAATGAAATTTCCCCTGGACACTAATGTTTAAAATACTAGCACCCAATTAGTTAA
The DNA here is from genome assembly GCA_902776955.1 of uncultured Bacteroidales bacterium. Lineage (GTDB taxonomy): Bacteria > Bacteroidota > Bacteroidia > Bacteroidales > Muribaculaceae > Sodaliphilus. Next base: position 5,777 of record CACYSG010000073.1, read on the forward strand.
ATTCGTGTAATTCGCATTAGCCCCGCAGGGTCACCAAATTCGTGTAATTCGCATTAGCCCCGCAGGGTTCAAGGCATATCTCCATCATTTCCCTTTTTTAACGGGGCACCAGTGGTTCCGGACAAAGGAATATTCTATTCCCTAATCGTTGATGCGTTCGCCCTTGAGAGTCGCGCTCGAGGCACTCAACACACGGCACATCACCTTGTCACCGGGCCTCTCCCCACTAGCGGGAAAGACGATGACCTTGTTCTGCTGCGTACGCCCGAACATGTCGTCACGGCTGCGCTTGCTGTAGCCCTCGACCAGCACCTCAAAGGTCTTGCCCACGTCAGCCCTGTTGCTGCACAACGACAACTCGTTCTGCAGGGCAATCATGCGGTTCAGGCGGTCGATTTTCACCTCCTCGGGGACATTGTCGGGCAGATTCTTGGCGGCGAAGGTGCCGGGGCGCTCGCTGTACTTGAACATGAAGGCCGAGTCAAAGCCCACCTCACGCATCAGCGACAAGGTCTCCTGGAAGTCCTCCTCGGTCTCGTCGTGGAATCCCGTGAACATGTCGGTCGAGATGCCGCAGTCGGGCATCGCGGCGCGGATGCGGGCGATGCGGTCCAGGTACCACTCGCGGGTGTATTTACGGTTCATGAGCTTCAGCACCTTGTTGCTGCCGCTCTGCACGGGCAGGTGGATGTGGTTGCATATGTTGGCATGGGAGGCCATCGTCTCAATGATGGCGTCGCTCAGGTCCTCGGGGTTGCTCGTGGTGAAGCGCACACGCATCTCGGGGGCGGCCTCGGCGACCATCGACAGCAATGCGGCCAGATCGACGGGCTCGCTGCCGTCTTCGGGTTTGTACAGGTAGGAATTGACGTTCTGGCCCAGCAGCGTCACCTCCTTGAAGCCGCGCTCCCGCAGGTCGGCGAGCTCGTTGAGAATACTCTGCGGCTCACGGCTACGCTCACGGCCACGGGTGTAGGGCACGATGCAGTAGGTGCAGAAGTTGTTGCACCCCCTCATGATGCTGATAAAGCCGCTCACCTTGCTGCCGGCAACGCGCGACGGGATGATGTCACGGTAGGTCTCGGTAGTGGACAACTGCGTGTTGATGGCCTTCTCGCCGCGCTCGGCCAGCCCGATGAGAGCCGGCAACTCCAGGTAGGCATCCGGTCCCGCCACGACATCCACTTCATACTCGTTGATGAGCACCTCCTTCATGCGCTCGGCCATGCAGCCGATGATGCCGATAATCAATCGGCGCTGGCGCTTGTGGCGCAGCGCATTCAGCTGGTTCAACCGCGAAAAAATCCTCTGCTCGGCGTTGTCGCGCACCGAGCACGTGTTGATGAATATCGCGTCGGCCTCGTCCAGCGTCTCGCACGTCTCATAGCCCGCCATTTTCATCACTGTGGCTACTACCTCACTGTCGGCCACATTCATCTGGCAGCCGTAGGTCTCGAGCAGCAACCGCTTGGTCGCTTCGCCCTGACCGTCATATTTCAAATTCATTGCCATGTATCGTCTTTCTGTTTTTTCAAGGGTGCAAAGTTACTAATTTTCCACCACTTGCACGACGTTTCCGCCAGGTTTCCTGATTCTAGAAGGTGCAACAAAACTCAACTTGACGCAATTTTAATCGGCCTAACGGCCGAGAAATCAAAAAACACTAAATATTTATCATGATTTTATTAATATTTTTTGATTTCTCGCGCGTAGCGCGATTCTTAATTGATTTTTGCAACAACCGCCGTTTCCAGGGGGTTACAGATGCAGGGTAAGGCGCAGGTCGTCGGTGTGGGATTCATTCGGCGTCCCCACGGCATTGCGGTCCTCAAGGACACTGCGCACCACAGGCTCAAACTTGGGATACACCTCAGCCTGGAAGAAATCCCACAAGTTGTCGGCCTGGTCGGGCGCGACCTCCTCGATCATCGCGTGAATACCCTGTTTGACTTCACCGATAATGCCTTCGATATCCTGTTCCTGCTCGTTGCCCTCGACCACGGCAAGCATGGCGCGCGAGAGCACTTCGCTCATGTGTCGCAGCACCAGCTGTGTCGCCTGTTGGGGAGTGCTCGGCAGTCCCACCTTGCCGCCGTTCATCTCGAGCATCGCCTTGAGTTGGCCCATACGGCCGCCCAACTTGTCCCACGCTTTGCCCGAGAGCATCGCTGCCATGCCGGGGGTGGAATTGATGATGCGCTGGCGTCCCTTTTCACGCAGGTCGGGGCAGGTGGCCGTCGCGGTAAGCCAGCGGGTCTCGACAGTGGCCTCCTGGCGGGGCTGGTCAACAGCAATCACACGCAAGGCAAACGGGTAGCAGATGGCCGACCCCGTCGCCACCTCGACGATGCTGTCGGTGCGCTCGGCATTGAATTGCGACACGGCGTCGGTCACATGCAGGTGGCCCGTGAAGATGGTGTGGATGCCTGCCTGCATGAATTGCTGGGCGATGGTGTCGTGGTCCTGGACGATGTAGTTGGCCAGCAGACGGTCCTGCTGGTCAAAATGCTCGACCAGGTGATGGTGCATCATGGCGATGACATGCTTGCCTTGTGCACGCGCTTTCTCGGCGAGGCCGATGATCCACTGCAGGGTCTCGTCCTTGATGTGCCCGCCTTTGCAGTAAGTATCGGCCTTGTCACCGCGGCTGGTCAAGGTGTTCAGCTCGTCCATATTGCTGTCGATGCCGATAACGACCAGCCCCTCAATGGGCTCGCAGCAATAGCTGAGCGAGGCCGTATCACGCTCGACATCAACGCCGTAACCATAGTCGCGGTAAATCTGCGCAAACTCATCGCGCGTGACAGTGGCTACCGGCACGGTATGGTCGCCCTCAAACCGCTTGGAAAAGGGGTTGTTGCAATCATGGTTGCCGGGGATGACCAGCGGCTTGATGCCATGCGAGGCCATCTGGTCCAGGTACTGCCTCATGCGCTCGTGGCTGGCACGTTCACCGTTGTAGGTGAGGTCACCGGTAATGAGCACCACCTGCGGCTGCAGGCGGATTATGCTGTCGGTGAGCGACGCCATGATGTCGTCACTCATCGACGCCATCTTGGTGTCACCCGAGTCAGCTCGGTCGATAGCGCTGCCGGGAGTCACGAGTTCGGGACTGAGCAGGTGGGTATCGCTGATGACCACCATGCGGCCGAGGTTGTGGCTCGCCAAGCTATCCAATGCGAACAAAGTGGATAATAACATGATATATATAAGTTTCGTTTTCATTTTTTCCCTCTTTATTGCATTTATTGTGCCAAGTCGTTGATGATGAATCCTGCACGCTCCAGATGGCGCCAATAGGCGGGATAGGATTTGGATACCACCTGCGCGTCCTTGATGACAAGACCGGGATAACGAACGGCACACGGCGCAAATGCCATCGCGATGCGGTGGTCGCCGTGGGTGTCGATGACGGGAGGCGCCTGGGAGATGGCAACTCGCTCTCCGTGCCACGAGATGGCATCGTCGCCGTCCTCCTTGAGGACATAGCCCAGCTTGAGCAGTTCTTGCTTCAAGGCTTGGATGCGGTCGCTCTCCTTGAGGCGCAGCGTGCGCACGCCGGTCAGCCTGAACGCCCTTTCCAACAGGCACAGCAGCACGGTCCACGACGGCACCAGGTCGGGCGTGGACGTCATGTCGGCAAAACTGGAACAGCAACAGCCGATGAAACCGCCTGTGTCTATCGTCACACCCTGCGGGCCAAACCGCGAAGCCAACCCCAGCCGTCCGGCCAGCTCCACTAGGCGGGAATCGCCCTGAATGCTGTCTGAAACAAGCCCCTCTAGTGTTATGGACGAACCCGGCACCAGCGCGGCCAGCGCATACCAGGGAGCCGCGGCGCTCCAGTCGCCCTCCACGAGATAGTCGCGACCCGCGTAACGGTCACCGACGCTTATCTCATCGCCGGCAACCTCCACGGCTGCGCCCATTTCGCTCATCACGGCTGCCGTCATGTGGAGGTAGGGCAGCGAAACAAGGTCTCCGGTGAGGTGGATAGTCCCGCCGCCGATAGTGGGCAATATCATCATCACCGCCGAGATGAACTGCGAACTCACCCCGCCCGGCATGGTGACGTTTCCACCACGCAGCTTTCGGCCCTGGATTCGCAAGGGAGGATAGCCTTCCTCGCCCAGGTAGTCGATAGCGGCTCCCATCGAGCGCAAGGCATCGACAAGCACACCGATGGGGCGCTGGCGCATCCGCTCCACGCCGTCGAGCGTGACGGTGACGCCGTCTCGCGTGGCAAAATAGGCCGTCAAGAATCGCATCGCGGTGCCTGCGGCACCCACGTTGATGTCACCGCCGTCGCGTGCCAGTGCGTCAATCATCGCCGCCGTGTCGTCGCACAAGGCGGGACGCAGAACCTGCACATCACCGCCGCACAACGCCGCGATAAGCAGCGCGCGGTTAGAGATGCTCTTGGACGTGGGCAACGCGATCGTAGCGCAGACCCGTTGCGGTGCGGTCAATTGATAGTCCATCTTATTACTATACTCGTTATCATTTATTCCCCGTTTCAAAATCCTCCACCGGCACCGGCTCGATGAGGTCGCGGTAGAGTTTGAGGGAGTCGCTCGGCATCTTCTCGCTGCCCAGGATGGTGGGCATCAGGTCAAGCGTGAACTCATAGGGTTTGTTGTTCATCATGTGCATGGTCCCGAAGGTGTCCATGTCGGGATTGAAGGCATACAGCAGGTTGAGGACGATGCTCACGATGAAAGCATACTTGAACATGAACAGCAACGAGCCGCCCGCCTTATCGAGGAAGCCCAGATGCACGCTTCTCAAGGCGCCCTTGAATAGCCTCATCACCAGCCTGATGATAAGCAGCACAATGAGGAAAGTAAAGGCCAACGATACCGTCTTGACGGTGATGCTCGACAATGGCCAGACGGCCGCGCTGGGAACAATCGCCAGGAAGATGCTCTTGGCGAGGTCTCCGCACTTGTAGCACAGCACCATCGCCACCACCCAGGACACCAGCGATGACAACTGCCCGATGAGTCCCTTGCGGTAGCCCAGCACCACTCCGCCGAGCACAATCAGGATGATAATAGCGTCGATAATCGTCATAATCGTTAACTTATGGATGATTTAGTCTTTAGTCCCTAGTCCTTAGTCCCTAGTCCCTAGTTGTCGTAGCTCAGGACATCGTTGACACTTTTGTCCTTCCTTAGAAGGGTGTTTTGATGTTCCTTAGAACTACTGTTAATAATAAGTTTGGACCCCCTAGCGCCGCTAAGGCGGCGCATGTATCAGGAGATCATTGACATTTTTGTACATTCAGATGACAGGCATGGGAAATTCCACTGTCTGGACGGTTTTGCCATCCTGCTTGATGAGCAGCAGGTGGTCATTGACCAGCAGTTGAGCCATCACATAGGTGTGCATCAGCATCGGATCAACCCTGATCTCGGTATTGAGCACGTTTATGGTGAGGTCACTCCTGACGAGCCTGATGAA
>CACYSG010000074.1 GCA_902776955.1 uncultured Bacteroidales bacterium
GGCGAACTCCAGTTTTGATCCGCTGAATCCGTTGAGGGGGACTCGCTCGAAGAATTGGGAGTAGAACTCGCGGGCGTCGTAGTCTTCCCATGAGCGCCATGCCATTGCGCTCCAGTCCCATTTGTTGATGAACTTGCTGACAAGTTCGTTGGTCATTCTCACGTTGGGGTTCGCGGTGAGGGCTTTCCAGTCCCACAGGTGGGCGAGGGCTTCAATTCCTTCGGCCGTTACCGCCTGGCCGTGGGCGCATCTTGAGAATAGGTTCCAGTTCAGTTTGTCTTTCCATCGCAGGGCCATCTCGGTGGTCCACTGGATTTCGTTATTTCGGGAGACTTCGTCCCAGAGGAGCTGTTGCTCGTACCGTTCGAGGTGGGTCGCCGTCAGGGGGCGTTTTCGTGAGACGGTCATCCATGCTTGCCGTTCGATTTGTTTTTCCAGTCCTGCCGCCATTTCCACCCTGCGCATCTGCGCTCGATTGTTGATGATTACTTCGTCCATTTCTCTGAAAATTAAAGATTTATATATTTGTTTATTTGAAAAATTTTTCGTATAAGTGAGGTGCATTTTGCGTTTCGCTTATATATATAAATACGATGAAAGAGCGACGAAAACGCGACTCAATTTAGTTAGAGAATGTTAAAAACTACCATAATCAATAGTACTACTCCGCATTAAGGCCTCCCTCAAAAAACTGAAAATCAAATCCTTGTTTTCAATTTAAGAAAGTTTAACGGTACTAAGATTGAGTCCGAATAAAGATTTGTGTAATCCGTAGTTGCTTGTTTTTCCGTTTTTCCGTTTTTCCGTTTTTCCGTGATCTCCGTTTTCTCCGTATTTTCCGTTTTTTCTCGCTATTGCGCTCGTCTTGCACTACCGTTCGCTTCGCGCAAGGTAGGCGGCGCCTCTACAATGCAAGAAAAATCATTTTTTCTTGCTATTGCGCTCGTCTTGCACTACCTTTGCAGTCAAAGAAGCTATTAATCCTGCGCAATGGCCCAGTGCCGCGCCTTAAACCATTTTCACGACTTAATATGAACAAATTCATCACACTTACTCTGGCATTAGGCCTCGCCTTTGCCGGCTCAGCACAAGACCGTTCCCAGGGTGGCATCAGCCCCGACATGATGCGCCAAATCGTCGCCACCTCGGCAGCGAACCAAAACAAGGCGATAAGCAATGCCATGGCGACAAATTCCATCGACGATCTTGCCAGGAACTACCGCAACAACAAGATCTCGGACACTTACTTCAGCATCGAGACGCCCAAGCAATCGATCCACAACCAGCAGCAGAGCGGCCGCTGCTGGATGTACTCCAGTTTCAACGTGCTGCGCGCCAACTTCGCCCGTCAGCACGGCGACTCGATCAACGTGGAGTTCTCTCACGACTACCTCTTCTTCTACGACCAGCTCGAGAAGGCCAACCTCGGCACCTTCTGCGGCGCGGCCGACCTTGCCGAGAAATACGGCCTCGTGCCTGTTGAGGCACAGCCCGAGACCTTCTCGGCCGAACGCACCTCACGCATGAGCCAACTCGTCGCATCCAAGCTGCGTGAATTCGGACTGGAGCTGCGACAGATGGTCGCCGACAAAAAGAGCAAAAAAGCCATCAACCAGCGCAAGACCGAGATGCTGGGCACCATCTACTCCATGCTCTCGCTCACACTGGGCGAACCCATCAAGTCGTTCACCTACACCTTCCGCGACAAGGACGGCAAAGCCGTAGGCCCGGCACGCACCTACACCCCGCTGGAATTCTACCGCGAGACGGTGGGCGGCCCCATCAACGGCACGTTCATCATGGCGATGAATGACCCCCGCAGAGAATACTACAAGACCTATGAAGTGGAATATGACCGCCACACCTATGACGGACACAACTGGCGCTACGTCAACCTGCCCATGGAGGACATCGCTGCCATGGCGATCGCGTCGCTCCAGGACTCCACCAAGCTCTATGCCAGCTTTGACGTGGGCAAACAACTCAACCGCAGCAACGGCTACCTCGCGCTCGACAACTTTGACTATGCCACCTTGTTCGGCACCACCTTCCCCATGGACAAGGCCCAGCGCATCGCCACGTTTGACAGCGGTTCAACGCACGCCATGACGCTCTGCGCCGTCGATCTTGACGAGAACGGCAATCCCATCAAGTGGAAAGTCGAGAACTCCTGGGGTGGCGACAGCGGACACAAGGGATACATCATCATGACCAACGAGTGGTTCAACGAGTACTCCTTCCGCCTCGTCGTGGACAAGAAATACGTGCCTCAGCACATCCTCAAGGCCGCCGAGACCAAGCCCGTGATGGTCATGCCCGAAGACCCCCTCTTCGGCACCGACGATTGACACCGCAAAACAATAAACTACGAATTACGCCAATTAAACTGATTGGCGTCCGCGTACAATTGTTACGAATGAAACGAATGGCATCGGCATGCCACTAAGCCCCACGCTAAGACGCTAAGGCGCTAAGTTTCTTTTTGGGGCATCCGCATTGTAGGGCCTCGCCTTGGCGTGGCCGATGGGAGACAGACGGTAATAGGCTTGCAAATAGCCATACCGGCATGGCCTAAAATCAGGGGCCATTGGTTATCGGCCACGCCAAGGCGAGGCCCTACAGCAAAATGTGCCTGGATTGTATTGTTGATTAGCGGATTACAATGAGTTTAGAGACACTTGCCGCTGATGCGCTTGCGAACAATAAGACAACAAAATGCCATTTTTAATAGCATTTTACTTGCTGGTTTTAAAATTAATTGTACTTTTGTAAAGCAATTGCAGAGAAATTCTGTCATTTGCTCATTTTTCAATTAACTATCAATTAATCATTCATGTGTGGAATTGTAGGATATATAGGCAAAAATGAAGCCTATCCGATTTTAATCAAAGGACTGAAAAGACTGGAATACCGCGGCTATGATAGCGCGGGAGTAGCACTCATTAACAACGATGGCGGCTTGAACGTTTACAAAGCCAAAGGCAAGGTAGCCGACCTGGAATCCTTTTGTGAAGACAAGGACAAGACAGGATGCGCCGGCATTGCCCACACCCGTTGGGCAACACACGGCGAACCCAACAGCGCCAATGCCCATCCCCACTACTCGGCATCGGGCAGGCTGGCCCTCATCCACAACGGCATCATTGAGAACTACATGACGCTGAAGGAGAACCTGGTGGAACGCGGCATTGCCTTCAAGAGCGTGACGGACACCGAGGTACTGGTTCAACTTATCGAGCACATCATGCTCAGCAACAATATTGAACTGCTCGAGGCCGTGCAAGTGGCACTGCACCAGGTCATTGGAGCCTATGCCATCGCCATCCTCGACCGCAACCACCCTGACACCATCGTGTGTGCTCGCCAGAGTTCGCCCCTGGTAGTGGGACTGGGAAAACAAGGAGAATACTACCTGGGGTCTGACGCAAGCCCCATTGCCGAATATACCGACCGCGTGATTTACCTCAACGACGGCGACATCGCCGTGATGCGCTTGGGCGAGGAGTTGAAGGTGGTCAACATGGACAACGAGACCCAGCATCCCAAGGTAAAACAGATTGACATCACCCTGGGACAACTCGAGAAGGGCGGTTACCCCTACTTCATGATCAAGGAAATCTTTGAGCAACCGACATGCATGCGCGACTGTATGCGTGGACGCATCAATGTGGATGCCGACCGCATCACCCTGTCGGCAGTCATCGACTACCGCGAACGACTGATTACGGCACGTCGCATCATCATTGTTGCCTGCGGAACCAGCTGGCATGCCGGCCTCATCGGGAAACAACTCATCGAGAGCATGTGCCGCATCCCCGTCGAGGTGGAATATGCCTCGGAATTTCGCTACCGCGACCCTGTCATCATGCCCGATGACGTCGTTATCGCCATCTCACAGAGCGGCGAAACCGCCGACACACTGGCTGCCATCGAACTGGCGCGCCAAGCTGGCGCATTTGTATTTGGCGTGTGCAACGCCATCGGCGCCTCCATCCCTCGCCAGACGCAGACGGGCGTTTACATCCATGTGGGGCCTGAAATCGGGGTCGCCTCGACCAAGGCATTTACCGGTCAGGTCACCGTGCTGTCGATGCTTGCCCTGAGTATTGCACGTGAGAAACAGACCATCGACAACGAGACCTACAAGCGCATGGTTGTCGAACTCACCCGCATTCCCGACAAAATGGAGCAGGCCCTCCAGACCAATGAGCAAATCGAGCGCCTGGCACCCATCTTCACCTACGCCAAGAACTGCCTGTACCTGGGACGAGGATATAACTACCCCGTAGCCCTTGAAGGGGCATTGAAACTCAAGGAAATCAGTTACATCCATGCCGAGGGGTATCCTGCCGCCGAAATGAAACACGGTCCCATCGCTCTCATCGACTCAGAGATGCCCGTGTTTGTCATAGCCACCCGAGATAAACTATATGAGAAGATTATTTCCAACATCCAGGAGGTGCGTGCCCGTGGAGGTCGAGTGACGGCACTGGTGACGCAAGGAGACACACAGATACAGCAATTTGCCGATCATGTCATCGAACTGCCCGACACGATAGAATGCTTTCAGCCACTCATCGCCAGCATTCCGCTGCAACTGTTGGCCTACCACATCGCCGTGTGCAAGGGCAAGGACGTTGACCGTCCGCGCAATCTGGCCAAGAGTGTTACGGTAGAGTAATGACAAAGAAAAATGATGGTAAAAAACAAAAAACTGTTTAGTTATCCGCTTGACTTGAACTACCTTTGTGACGGTAAAAGTTAATCACGAGACGCTCAATCATGAGTAAAACAATGGAAACCAACCATCTAACCGTTGCACGAAAAACGATTGTAGGCATTCAGTTCCTTTTCGTTGCCTTTGGCTCTACCGTCCTCGTCCCCTTGCTTGTGGGACTTGACCCCGCCACCGCACTATTCACCGCCAGCATCGGCACTTTTATTTTTCACATGGTCACCAAAGGAAAGGTGCCCATTTTTTTTAGGCTCTAGTTTTGCCTTTATCGCCCCCATTATATCGGCCTCCAAGCAGTGGGGCATGCCAAGCACGCTGGCGGGCATGATGGGTGTTGCGCTAGTCTATTTCGTCATGTCGGCGCTCATCAAGTGGCAGGGACGCCGCCTGTTGGAGCGATTGTTCCCGCCTGTCGTCATTGGCCCCGTCATCATCTGCATCTGTAGAGCCTCGCCTTGGCGTGGCCGCACCTAGATGCCATAAAATAAAGACAACTCAAACAACTTAAACAACTAACAATAAGATAGTTGTAAGAAGTTGTTTGAGTTGTTTTTATCAGAGTTGCAGGACGATGTTCTGACCTTAGAAATAGTCAAAGCCGATGATGGTGTCTACAAAGCGGTGAACATAGTTGCGATTGGTGGTAGGCCACTGGAAACCATAGCGGTAGAGCACCTGAGTGGTATAGTTGTTCTCGGTTTCTATCCAACGCATCTGGTGGGTGCTGCTCAGGTTGTAGGCCATCAACGGGCGCAACAGCGTGACGAGGTCGGGATTATCCATCATCCTATCCAAAGCCTCCTGAAATTCCGCCCTCTCGACACGTTTCAAGTTGATGCCGGCGTCGGCAAAGCCATTGAGGATATCGGCAAAGAAGGGGCGGTGGATGTTATAGGGATGGAATACCGTGCACTCTTTGGGGGTTGTAGCCAGCAACATGATGGCATGAGCCACATCGTCGATGGGCGAGAACTCGAAGGTCTCGCTGAGCGCATCATAGGGGACCATGCCGATGATGACGTAGGCTCGGAGCAAGGCCAGGAAGTTGTTGGTATTGAAGTTGATCTGGAACTCGCCGTCCTTTTGACGTGCCGAGAGGTTGCCCACACGCATGATCTTGGCATTGAGACCCTGGTTGAAAATGGCATCGAGCACCAGTTCCTCGGCCTTGAACTTGGAATAGACGTACTTGTTGGCGTCGATGTTCTGGCCGAGCCACAAATCCTGCTCGGTGAGTTTGACGTCGGGACCCGGCACGCCATCGACACTCAAACCCGCAATGCTGGTGGTTGAGATATGGATGAGACGCGAACCAGTGCGCAGACAGAAGGCGATGAGGTGGCGCACGCTCTCAATATTCACCAACTCGATGTCGTTGCCGGCCGAGAAGTGCTTCACGTTGGCCACGCAGTTGACCACGGTGAGACCCTGATGGTCAAAGGCGTCAAGTGCTCCGGGCTTGGTGACCTCGGCGGCGAATGCCGTGACACGCTCGTCGAAATGCTTAAACGACTCGTTCTCGCCGAAGTAATAGAAGAACATGGTCTTGAGGCGGCGCAACGGGTCTTCACCGCCACTGATGCGCAGCGGGCAGTAGATGTGGCCGTCGTGGGTCGTGAGCAACTCATTGAGGATGTGCATGCCCAGATAGCCGGTGGCTCCGGTGAGCAATACGTCGCCCACGGGCTGGCGCTCTCCGTCAAGGAACGCCTGCAGGGAGTTACCCTTGAGTTGAGTATTGATAGACGAGAGTTGAGGATCGGCTGTCGCCACGCCTTCGCCCTTATCGCTCTGCGCTTCACCCTTGTCCCCCGATTCTGCAGGTTCCTGACCCTGGGACTTTGACAGTTCAGTCACAAGGGTGGCCAATGCCCTAGGCGTCTTTTGATTGAAGAGGTCGTTGAAGACAATCTGCACACCGTGCTTGCTGGCTTCCACGATGACCTTGATGGCGTTGAGGCTGGTGCCGCCAATCTCGAAGAAATCGTCGAGGGCGCCCACCTGCTCAATGCCCAAGACCTCCGAGAAGATGCGGGTGAAGAGTTGCTCGAGTTCGCCTTCGGGAGCCACATAGTCGATGCTGCGCTTCAGTTCGGGCATGGGCAGCGCCTTGCGGTTGATTTTCCCGTTGGGCGTCATCGGCATGGCATCGAGGCGCATATAGGTGTCGGGCACCATGTATTCGGCCAACGACGACGCGGCAAGGGCGGCGCGGAGGGTTTCATCGTCGATGTCTGAGCCATCAACCACGGTATAATAGAGCACCAGGTGCTCGTTGCCCATCACCTTGCGCACCTCGGCAGCAGCCTGCTTGATGCCCTCGATGTTGAGCGCTTTGCTTTCAATCTCTCCCAGCTCGATGCGGAAGCCGCGCAGCTTCACCTGCGTGTCGATACGTCCCAAGTACTCGATTTGTCCGTCCTCGTTCCAGCGGCACAGGTCCCCGGTGTGGTACATGCGCACGGGGCGACCCCAGCGGTCCTGCTTCACAAACGGGCAATCGACAAACGACTTGGCCGTGCGCTCGGGCAACCGCCAATAGCCGCGTCCCACCTGGATACCTGCGAAGCACAACTCACCGGCCACGCCCTGGGGCACCAGGTTGCCAGCCGTGTCGACAATGAAGTTCCAGTTGTTGGCCACGCTCTCGCCGATGGGGATGTTCTCGATGCGCTGGCCGGGAGGAATGCTATAGTAGGACGTGTCATCGGTACACTCGGTGGGGCCATAGACGTTGATGATCTCGATATGGTCGCTATAGACGCCATCCATCTTCTCGCCACCGCCCGTGGTGAAGCGGATGGGCAAGTCGTCAAAGGTGTTGAGCAGCAGGCAGGTCATGGCCGTGGAGTAACCGCCACCGGTAATCCGGTGGTCGATGAGGAACTGGCGAATGGCATTCAGGTCCTTGCGTATCTCGGTAGGCATGACGTGGAACGAGCCGCCCAGCGTGAGCACGGGATACATGTCCTCGATGTGGGCATCAAAGGAGAATGAGCGGTGGCCGCTGATGCGGTCGGCGGCGGTCAACTGCTCCATGTCGATGACCACGGCGATGAAGTTGCGCAGGCCTGCCTGGTGGAGCATGGCGCCTTTAGGCTTGCCCGTGGAGCCCGAGGTGTAGATCATGTAGGCCAGACCGTCGGGATGGGAAAGGTCGATGGCGCCCGTGGGAGAAGCCTCGGCGGCCAGGGCCATGAAGTCGTCGATGAAGAACGTGCGGGCCTGAGCGGTATCGAAGTTTCCCTCGGCCTGCTTGGCGGCCAGCACCTCGTGCGAAGTGATGAGCACCTTGGACTCGGAGTTCTCGAGCATATAGCTCAGTCGTTCGTTAGGATATTCAAAGTCAAGGGGTGTATAGGCGGCTCCCGCCTTGTGAATCGCCAAAACCGACAGCGGGAACTCCTTGGTGCGGTCGAGCATGACGCAGACAAAGTCATCGGGACGCACGCCGAACTCGATGAGCCGGTGGGCAAGCATGTTGGAGTAATTGTCCATCTCGCCATAGGTCAACTGGCTGTCCTTGTCCACCACAGCAGGTGCATCTGGGGTGCGCTTGGCCTGCTCGGTAAAGAGGTTGGCGAACGTCTTGCTCAGGTCAACATCAATATCCTTGCCCGTTCCTATCTTGATGATGCGCTCGGCCTCGTCGTCACTGACAAGGCTGATGGTGTCGATGGGCTCGTCAAGGCGGGCCATCATCTGCTCCATGGCAGCCTTGATGGCATCGGCCATCATGCGCATGGTCTTGCGGCTGTTCATGGCCAGGCTCGATTCCATGCGTATATCGTAATACTCGTTGCCTGTAGCCGTGTCACCCGCCACGTCGGGGCTCACGATGAAGATGTGTGCCAGCAGGTCATAGAACACGTCGCCACGGTCTTGCTGCACAAACGGACAGTGCTTGTCGCCAAAGTGGTACTCCTCTTCCCATCCGGGCAGAGCGGTGAAGTTGAACGAGATACCCGGCTGCACGCCCAGGTCGCGGCAGAAGTGCGAGAACGGATAGGCCAGCTGCGAGAGCGTGTCCTTCATCTCGGCATGCACGCTGGCGATGTACTCGCGCACGGTCTGCTGCTTCTGGATTTCCATCATGAACGGGATGGTGCGAACAAACATACCGTAGTCCCCACGCACGCGCGGGTCACGGCGGCCGTGGTAGATGGTGGTATAGGCCACTTTATCCTCGCGCAGGATTCTGGCGAGCACATAGCTGAATGCAGCCTGGAAAATCTGATATGGTGCAAAACCCTGCTCCTGGCACCAGCCGTCGACCATCGGCCTGCTGATATAAGCCGACTCCTGCCCCATCTCGCCCACGGGATTCTCGGGACGGCTCGAAAGCGTCGCCAAATCCATACCGGCATATTTCTCCCTCATCACGTTCCTGGCGCGCTGGTATTCGTCGTCACCCAGGCGAGCATACTCGTCGGCAGCTGCCTCCAGCATGCCGTACTCCTGCTCGGGCAGCGGCTTCCCCTCGTAGGCCAGCGGCAGGTCGCGCTGCGGGAACAGCACCAGGTAGCTTGTACCGTCGGTCACCATGTGGTGGATATCCACCAGCAGGTAGTTCTTCCCGGGGGTCGTCACGATTTCGGCCCTGATGAGCGGCTCGTCGCCCATGATGTCAAACGGGCGGCAGAAGCCGTGGTGGGCATATTCCTGGAAGTCGGCTTCGGTCATCTCACGACGCATGACGGTCAACGTCTTAGTGTCATCGACACGTTGCTTGGGATCACCGTTCTCGTCAATGAGGAAGCGGATTCGCAGCTCCTTTCTAGCCGAGAAAATGGTTTGTATGGCACTCTCCACACGATCGAGGTCTATGTCGTCGGTCAGGGGAACGATGCAGGGGATGTTATACTGCATCACTTGAGGAAATTTCATACAGTCATAGAAGACTCCCAGTTGAGATTGAAGCAAAGGGTATAATTCCATATTATTGATGGGTTAAATTGTTATTATGTGCTTCATGCGCCACCGGTCAAGGGGGAAGCAGAAACTCGGGTTAATACAAGAATCCTGGCCGTTTAGGCTCCATAAATCCAGGCTGGCTTTAGGCCTGCCTCAGACCATCTAACGGACATGCGATAGGAAAATTGTTCAAAATTACACCTAACCTTATTAAATCTTTAAAAAAACGTGTTATTCTTTGTTAAACCATCACCTGTTTTCCGCAATGAGACACCCCATATTCTCTCAGAGTGTATATTGAGTAGAAGCAGGTCGTTGACCTGCACAAGGCCAGCGGCCTTGTCATGGTCTTCGACCTTTTATTCCATGGAAAGATGATATTTCAAGAATGGCATCCGACTGTGTTTGCCCCACGCCAAGGCGCAAAGTTTTCAACGACAAGTGAAACAACTCAAACAACTTTTACAACAACCTTATGATTGGTTGTTTAAGTTGTTTGAGTTGTCCTTAATATTCTTTCGTCTTAACGTTGGGCAGGGATGGCTTACGGCCTATACACCTTTTGTCCGTTTTGGATGATGATGCCTCGTGTCTCGCTCGTGGCGGGCAGGCCGGTGATGGTGTAAGCCCTCGAGTCGCCGACGGGAACGATAGTCTCTTTCACCTTGCTCGGGCCCTGGGTTTTCTCCCTAAATTCCTGCTGGGCCCTGGCCAGCTGCTCGCGGAAGCGCTCGTTGCCTTGCAACTTGGCATAAAGCACCGAAGCACCCAGGCGGCCGGCATCCACGTCGCTCTGCCAGTGGTATCCGGCAATGACGCGGCTCTGGCCATACTCATAGCCGCGGGCCAGCAGCGCGTCGGCAACGGTGGGATTGATGTCCGACAGCAACAAAGCCATCGTCCAGCCCAGGACAGTGTGACCCGAGGGATAAGAGCCGTTGTGGATGTGCGACTCCTCCTGCTCAGGCACGAGGGTTTGCTGATTGTAGTACACAAAGGGGCGAGTGCGGCTATATTTCTTTTTCGCACGGTCGCTGATGCTGTCGCACGTGGCGCCCACGTCCTGCAAGAGGGTGTACAGCTCGGGCGTGCCCTCCTTGGTGATCTCGAGGCCCAGGATGGGGCAGAACTCTTGAATGATGGTTTGCATACCGTAGATAGCGTCACGAATGGCCATCGCGGCGCGCTCCTCGTCCTGGCGCATACGGATTCCCCACAGGTATTGCGTCTGGTCGGCAGCAAAACGCGAGGACTCGAATTCAGGAGGAGGCGGCAGGAAGTTTACCTGTTAGGCAACTCGGCCTGCGTGAAATAGGCATGGCCGTTAACTTCGTCTTGACCTGCGAATACAGTCATTGTGCCACAAACTACAAAGAGAGCGGCAAAGATAAATTTGTTGAATTTACTCATAATAATGAAAAGTTAATGTTGTTATAAAAAAAACTGCAATTAATCAGCTGACTCTGTTTGGTTTACGCTGTAACAATCAGATGCTGGCACCGCAGCACCGCAATTGACAACTTATCTAATTCCCGCTGGAAATATAGCAATTTCCTACGAATTATCATCATAAAAACGATATTTTATCACACCCTGCAGATGGCAAAAGGCAGTCGTTTTACCCCCAAAAAAGAATCAGAAATGCAATTTTTGACGTATTTTCACGTTTAAAAGGAAACTGACCTCAAAAAGAGTGAATTAAAAAAAGTACCTGATATAAACTAAACAGAAAGATAATGAAAAAAGTAATTGTTATGATTGCAGCAGCAATCGTGTGCCTGAGCGCGAGCGCTCAAGTACAATTCGGCTTCAAGGTGGGTATTGACGCTACCAACTTTTGGGGCAAAACCTATTATCCAGCTCCATCCGAGTTAGCATACCCCTGGATTGTGAACCATAATATGCGACTGAACTACCAAGCCGGTCTGGTGCTGGAGTACAAGTTCTCTCCGCGGTTTGCCATCTCTCCCGAGGTTGTATTTGCCGCACAGGGTGGCAAACTCACGCTTGACAACCCCACGTTATCGCTAAGTCAACGCGAAATCAAGTACACGACCAACTACTTTAACGTGCCCGTGATGTTGAAGTATTATGTATCGCCCGCCTTCAGCATCGACCTGGGACCTCAAGTGGGCTTTAATGTATATAGCATGTCGAAATTAGGTGACCACAAGGATTACACCAAGGATGTGGACTTTGGCGTCGGCCTCGGTGCCACCTACAACTTGACAGAGCACGCCTTTGTCCAGACGCGATACACCATGGGCATGACCAAGGTCTTCGAGAGTGATAGCAAAGCAAAAAACAGCAATATCCAACTCGCCTTCGGTATGAAGTTCTGATCACCAAAACTAAAAAAACTGCGTCCAGTAAAAAGCGCCTTAGTATGGCAGCAATTCGTGAAATCTGGCGTAATTGAACGCGGATGCCAAATTAGTAAAATTCGTGGAATTCGTAGTTTTGGATAGAGTGTCTTGTCCTGAAATAGGTTGACAAAAATGTCAACATAATTTAGGACTAAAATGAAGTACGATGAACGAAGGACAGATCACGAGAAATTACTAATTTT
>CACYSG010000075.1 GCA_902776955.1 uncultured Bacteroidales bacterium
AGCCTTTACCTCGCAAACAACCTTTGCACCTTCGACGGTAGGTGCGCCAACCTTAACGGCACCGTCGGCATCCACGAGCAGGACGCGGTCGAACTCTACAGAGTCACCTTCCTTGCGCTCGTCACCGAGATAGTGGACATACAACTTCTTGCCCTGCTCGGCACGGAACTGCTGTCCCTGAATTTCTACAATTGCGTACATTTGATTTTTTGTAGTATTTAAATGTTTGTCCCTGAGGCGGCTAGATATCGTTTTCCAGCACTTCGCTAAGCCCCGCGGGCACTAATGCGGGTGCAAAGGTAATACAATTTCCCGAACTGGCAACCTCCATTCAACGTTTTTTTTTCAAAAAAGACAACAAGAAAGTAAAGATATAGATTTGAAGCATATATGTGGTTGTTTTTCATCGTTAAAGTTGTAATTCATAAAAAAAACAACTAATTTTGCTGAATCAAACCTATAAATACCGAAACATTATATTAAAACTATTAGATATGGGCTACAAAGAAAAAATTGAAGACATTATTAATCATCGAAAAGGCATAGGTGCTTATGATGGTAAGGGTCATTTAAAGTACGTTCAAGAGAAGTTGGGATTTTTCAATGCTATTCTTGATGTTTTAGAGAATTTCAGAATCTTCCGAAATGAAGTGATTAACCAGATTGATTCCGGCACAGGTGAGCATGCATCATTAGCAAATTTGGATTTATCCTATAGTACTCATGTTCAAGGTTCGGCTCCTGACGAGGCTATTAGTAGAGTTAAAGAGTGTATTACAGAGCTCAATCGTCTTGAAACTCGCTTTAAAAGGGATACTATTAATATCAGCGTTGTTGGGCGCGCGGGTATGGGAAAGAGTAAACTGTTGCAATCTATCAGTGGCTTGGATGATAAATTGATACCGACTGGTATCGGTGGCGATTGCACTGGGGCCAAGTCAGTAATTTGCAATGATTCTGGACCTATGCGCGCGAGAGTCCATTTCTTGACAGATTCTGAACTTATTGATCATGTACAAAAGTATCTCAATGCATTGGATTCCAATATTCGAATTGGTAGTGTTCCCCAAATAAGGACTATTCCTATTGATAGCATACCGGTTGGCACTTCGAATAAAAAAGACTCATATCGCCGTCAGTTGGAAAAATACGTAAGCCATTATGATGAATATGCCGGGAAACTCAATACGACCATTGATATTACTGATAAAAAAGAGATTCGTCGGTATGTCTCCCAGTTTGCGGAGGATGGCACGCCTGTTTATGCTTATCTAGGAGTTAAAGAAGTTCAAATATTCACTCCGTTCAGCTATTCAGACGCAGGTAAAATTATGCTGGTTGATACGATTGGACTAGGTGATACGGCCATTGGATTAAAAGATAAGGTCATTGAAACGATGATCAATGATAGTGATGCAGCTATTCTCGTTCGTCGTCCAGATTCATTACGTGATGCAATTCGAGAAGAAGACGATGAGTTGTATGACTTGATAAATGAAAAAATGGATGGTCGTGATATTGAGAAATGGCTTTTCTATATCCTTAATATTTATGGTGATAATGATAATGGTAATAAGATAACTGGCGATGTTCTGTATGATCAGTTGCAAGGCAAATTTGGTAAAACTCTAAAGGCCGCGTTTATCAAAAAAGTTGATTGTGCAAATAATAAGGATGTTGAAAACAACCTGTTGATACCTTTATTAGATAGTCTTGCTCAGAACCTTGCCGATGTTGATCGCAATCTAATGTTTAATGCAAACAAGTGTTGCGAAAATGCTTATTCTGAATATTGTAAACTCTCTGAGAAGATTGATGCTGTATTATCAGAGTGTGAATTTGTTATGGCTGAGGAAGGCGACCTGTTTGACACTATTTATGAAGATGAATTGAAACTATCTGGTGAAATTAAGAAATTGTCAAGCAAGTATCATGATAAAAGAAATGAGCCATGTGAAGAAATTCGTGAAGAGGTAGGGAAGGTCTTGAAACAAATGAAATTGTTCTTGCCAAGCAACGAAAGTATCCTAGAGCGACTTTCTGTTGGTGGTCGGGAAGGTCTTCCTTCTGAGGTTTACCATAGATGTATTAGCAAAGTACGAACAGCTATACGTGACGAATTCGAGAAAACGAGTTTTAATGTTATGGATAGGCTTCAGACTAATATCAAACATGAGATTATACAGATACTCAGAGATGATACTGCTGGTATGTTGCACAGGATTCAACTGCAGAATTGTGAAGATGAGCCTTCCGTGGAATGGCTATCTGCACTAATCGAGGAGAAGACGGGTAACTATCCATTGGTCGCAAAAGCTCTTTCTGCAATCAGAGATTATCAAATCAATATTGAAGGTCTGTTGGCAGATAAAGTGGATCGCGCGCTTGATTGTATGGACTGTGAATATCCTGATAATGGATATTATAAGGAACTTGATGTGGAAGGCTTAGGTAAAGATGATTATGCAGTTCAAATATACCAAAGCATTGCAAACTGTCTTCCCATTGTGGCACAGAAAGTAAATGATGGAATACAGGAACTGCTATGTATTCCTTATAACTCGTTTAGCGAACTTGTCAGAAAATTCTATGACAGATTGTGGTATGACGATAAGGCAGGCATTAGAGAGCTAAAGAATTTCTATCGTAAAAATAAGAATTACATTTGGACGGATCGTTTCCTGGGCTTGGCTTCTCGCAATGAACAGATGAAGAAATGGGAAAAATTTGTTCAAGATGTTCGTGAAAATAAGAATCGTAAAAACTTTTTAATTGAAATATAAAATGTCACAGAATCATCATAATATTATTATGCTTGGAGGACGCCGTGCAGGAAAATCCACCATTTTGTCCTCTATCATCTATGCACTTAGCAGGAACACCGCTGGTAATTTGTTTACGGTTATTGATAAAACTGAATACTCATCAAATACAGACGACACTGGTGGAGTAGCCGTTCGGCTTCGAGATAAACGAAATGAGATGACCGAGTTGCTGAAGAGAAGAGCAAAGATTGGCTCCAATGCTAATTTTTTAGTTGATATGACCCCGACTAAAGGCGAGAATACATATTCGTTGGAGTTGGCGCAGAATGGTTCACACCAGGTCTATTTTGATTTTATTGATGTACCCGGAGAGTATATGGAGGACGGGAAGAATCTTAAATTGCGAGAGCGTCTTAATAAATGTGATGTATTTATTATTGCCATAGATACTCCTTACATGATGCAGGACGATGAGGGTATCAACGACACCTATAATCGTGTTGAAGAAATCACCAGTATGATGAGTGCCGATGAGATTTGTGGAGATGAGTTGGATAGAAAACTTATTATTTTCTGCCCAGTAAAATGTGAAAAATGGGTGAGGATGGGACAGGCGCAATTGGTAACCGAACGTGTCTGCAAGACTTATCATGCCCTTATCAATCGTTGGGTTAATCACGGATCTCATTCTATTGAATTCCTGGTGATGCCAATTCAGACAGTTGGTGGAATGGAACATGTTAGGATGCTTGATGGTTACAAATGTTACAGTTCCGACTCAGACAAGATGGGTGAGCGTTGCTCAAGATATGAATTAACTGGGCAGGTTTTCTTTGGAGATGGAACAATTAAATCGGAGGATGATTGTCCTTATATCGAGGAGGACAAAGAGCTACTCATAAATAAAAGAACGATACCTCTCTCTTGGTATAGGGTAAATGGTGCTGGCTTTGCCCCCGAAAACAGTGAGCAACCAGCCTATCATATTTTGAGGTTCCTTGTCAATAAGCACCTGAGGTTACTTGAAGCAAAGAATCGAGAGAGGAGAAGTAGTATCTGGAATAGGATAATGGATTGGTTAAATGGAAGCCCATTTGAAGGAAGTATTGATGTTTATCGGGCAATTGTGGACGAATTGGAGCGTTCGGGAAAAATTAAACTAGGCTTTGATGGGTTTGTTCAAGTTACAAAAATAGTTTGATTATGAGATACTATTGCCAGTTTCCATATGGTGGGTTTAAAACTTTTCGAATCAATGGTGATCCGAACGAGTTGTTGGACCAAGAAGTAACATCAGAGAATAGATTGGACTTTCCCGAACTCTGTGAGTATTATTTCAATCATGGAGGTGTGAAGTTGATTTATCGATTTATTGATGATGATACGCTTGCGTTGATTGTTCGAGAGATTCCTGGCCCGACAACCAGCACTGACGGCACTCCCATTAACATAGCAGTGCAGTTTGTTGGAAACAAAAGTGAAAAAGAAGAGTTGGACAAACTTTGTATGTATATTTGTCTTGACATTGATTCTTTCCAACGTCGGTTTTCGGATATGTTCTCCACTCGGGGTGGTCTTCATTTTGAGGGAGATAAGTTGATTGAATTAATTAATGAAAGTTCAATTGCACTAGGACCAGAAGACAATATTAGTGAAGCAATAAAGGACGAATTTCGTACAATACTCTTGTTGGTATCTGATAATTCTTTTGGGTCCGATGAAAGAAAAAGGAGCTTATATGATTCCCTGAAATTGGAAGGTAGAGTGTTTTGTCTTTCAAATAGGTCGTTATTAGATTATGCCCAAACGAAAGTGAAATCTAAACTTGTCGGAAAATACGTGGATCCTCCTATTGAAAAGGGACTTGTTCGCACACAAGAAGAAGACTATGAAAAAAAAAAAACAAAGTCCGATCCGCGCGTAATACGGATAGCAATAATAGCAGTAATTCTGTCTCTTCTGGTCGGAATGGTAGGAATGTGCCAGAAAGAGAAATCACAGAATCATCAGACTCCGATAAAGAAGGAGGAACCAATGGATTCGATAAAGAAGGGGGGATCTGTAGCAATGGTGTTACTTTGGATGGAATCCTTCAATACATAAAAGAACAAGCTACAGATAAGGAAGTAGAACAATTGTTAAAGGTGATAATAGATAATAATGATAAAGTACTCTTTAAAACACTTTTAGGCGAAAATAAGATAGTTGATTTTTTTGAAAAGGCATTAAGACAAAAAGGTTATGTCAGATTACCCAAATTTTCTAAACGGAAAAAGGGGTAGTTGATGTCCCACAGGAAGAGGGCGTGGCCGGGCATGGAGGTGCCGGCGGCGCAGCGGTCCTTGCGCTCGATGACCTGGCAAAAGTCTTCGACGGTCATCTTGTGGCGGCCCACCTCGACGAGGGTGCCGACGATGGCGCGCACCATGTTGCGCAGGAAGCGGTCGGCGGTGATGGTGAAGACCCACTGGTCGCCTTCATGTGTCCACTGGGCGTGGGTGACGTGGCAGTTGTTGGTCTTGACGTCGGTGTGGAGTTTGGAAAACGAGGTGAAGTCGGTGTAGTCGAGCAGACGGGCGGCGGCCTGGTTCATCAGGTCGAAGTCCAGGTCGGGCGGGCATTTCCAGCTCAGCGGATAGAGGAAAGGATCTTTTCTCGTTACGGCGAAATACTTGTAAGTGCGGCTGGTGGCGTCAAAGCGGGCGTGGGCCTCGTCGTGCACGGGCGTGATGTCATAGATGGCGATGTCGGGTGGCAACAGGGCGTTGAGGCCGTGAATCAGGCGGTCGATATCCTGGATGGGCTGTTCGGTGTCAAAGTGGGCGACCATCAGGCGCGCGTTGACGCCCGCATCGGTACGGCCCGCTCCGGTGACGGGCGTGGGCACCCGCAACAACGTAGCCAACGCCTCCTCGATGGCTTGCTGCACCGAGGTATCATGAGGCTGCACCTGCCACCCATGGTAGGCCGCACCCCGATAACCGAGTCTGATAAAATAGCGCATTTTCTGTCGTGTTGACCTCACGCTAAGACGCAAAGGCGCTAAGTTTTTTATAATAATAATTCTTAGCGACTTAGCGCCTTTGCGTGAGGTTGTTGGGGACTACTTCTCGAGATAGGTGTAGCCGTAGAGGCCGCTGCGGAAGTTGCGGACGAACTCGTTGCCCTCGTCGCCGGTGATCTTGCCCGAGCGGATGGACTCGCTCACCCAGGTCTCGACGTTGCGCACGAGCTGCTTGGGGTTGAACTCGACGTAGTCGAGCACCTCGGCAACGGTCTCGCCATCAATCACTTGGTCAATCTCATAATGGTCCTTAAAGACGTTGATGTGCACGGCGTTGGTGTCACCGAACAAGTTGTGCATATCACCCAAAATCTCCTGGTAGGCTCCCACAAGGAAAATGCCCAGGTAGTAGTGCTGGCCAGGCTTGAGTTTGTGCACGGGCAGCGAGTGGGCAACGCCCTGGGACGAGATGAAGTTGGTCAACTTGCCGTCGCTGTCGCAGGTCATGTCCTGCAGTGTGGCATAGCGGGTGGGACGCTCGGTCAACCGGTCGATGGGAATCACGGGGAACACCTGGTCGATGGCCCAAGCATCGGGCAACGACTGGAACAGCGAGAAGTTGCAGAAGTATTTGTCGGGCAGCATGCGGCTCACCGAGCGTAACTCGTCGGGGGCATGCTTCATGTTGCGCACGATGTTGTCCACGTCGCGGGCGATGGACCAGAAGAGTTTCTCGACCATGGCGCGTGTGCGCAGGTCGATCAGTCCCAGCGAGAAGCGGTCCAGGGCCTCGTCACGGATTTGCAGCGCGTCGTGCCAGTCCTCGAGCAGTCGCGCTTGGTTGATTTTATCCCAGATTTCGTAGATGTCGCGCACCAGTTCATCGTCGGTCTCGCTGACGGTATCCACCTTGTCGTCCCACTCGGGCAGTGTGGTGGTTTCTAGCACATCCACGACGAGCACCGAGTGATGGGCCGTGAGTGAGCGTCCGCTCTCGTTGATGATGTTGGGATGCTTGAGGCCGTTCTTGTTGCTGGCATCCACGAGGGTATATACCGCGTCGTTGACATACTCCTGGATCGAGTAGTTCATCGAGTGGCCACTGCCGCTGGAGCGCGTGCCGTCATAGTCCACACCCAGACCGCCGCCGATATCAACATACTCCACCTCGAAGCCCAACTTGGCGAGTTGGACGTAGAACTGCGCGGCCTCGCGCAGGGCATTCTTGATGCGGCGGATCTTGGTGACTTGGCTGCCGATATGGAAGTGGATGAGCTTGAGGCAATCCTCGAGCTTGTGTTCGTGCATATAGTCGATGGCGCTGAACAGTTCGCTCGTGTTCAGTCCGAACTTGCTGCTGTCGCCGCCGCTCTCTTCCCACTTGCCGCTACCGCTGCTCGAGAGCTTGATGCGGAATCCGATGTTGGGCCTGATGTGCAAGCGCTGTGCCACGCGGTCGATGAGTTCCAGCTCACTGAGTTTCTCGACAACGACAAAGATGCGTCTTCCCATCTTTTGGGCCAGCAGTGCCAGTTCAATGTAGCCCTCGTCCTTGTAGCCGTTGCAGATGATGACGGGATTGGCGTTCAGGTCGGTCATGTTGCTGGCCAGCACGGCATGCAGCTCGGGCTTGCTGCCGGCTTCCAGGCCGATGTTGAACTTCTTGCCGTGTCCGATGATTTCCTCAACGACTTGCCTCATCTGGTTGACCTTGATGGGATAGACGATGAAATTGGCGCCCTGGTACTCATATTCCTTGGCGGCCTTCTTGAAGCAACTGGAAATCTTGTCGATGCGGTTGTCCAGGATGTCGGGGAAGCGCAGCAGCACGGGTGCTGTCACCTTGCGTGAATGGAGCTCGTCCATCACGTCGGCCAGGTCCACAGGCACGCAACTGCTCTTGGGCGTGACGGTGACGTGACCGTTCTCGTTGATGGAGAAGTACTTGAGGCCCCAGCCTCCGATGTTGTAAAGTTCGGCGCTGTCCTCGATGCGCCATTTATTGATTGCTGACACGGCTATAGGTTGGTTTGAGTCGGTTATACAATGCGGATAATTGTGAGCGCAAAGATAGGGATATTTATTGGTAACTGCAATAATCCTGTCTGAAAAACCAGCTATTTAAGCCTAAGTGGGGGCACCTCAACATGAAGCGCCCCCACTTTTCTGGTTAATGTTTCTCGTTAAGGCTTAGTTAGCGAGAACATTGGTGATTAGCATGGTAACGTCGGTAATGTTGATGGCATCGTCGCCGTTCATGTTGGCGTTTACCCTGTTGATGTTGTCGTAGTTATCGTTGAGAACAGCATTGATGAGCAGGGTGACGTCGGTGATGTTCACCAGGCCGTCGTCGTTCACGTCGCCCATCATCGCGGGCTCGTCCTTGGTCAGGCGCCATACGGTGAAGTGGCCATAGTCGTTACCGGGGAAATACTGATAGATGGTAACACCGTCCTCATCAACCTCGGCATTGAGCCATTGGCTCTGGAAACCATTGACCGATGTAGATGTTTTGGGCACGCTCACGATAGGCTCAGCGCCCGACTCGGCAATGGCAAAGCCGTCATAATAGTGGGTGATTCCATCAATGGTGGAGTAGATGAAGAGCTCCTTGCCATCCCACACCAGGGGGAACATGCCATTGGTGTTGGCACGGCCCTGGAGTAACAGAGCGGTAGCGGTGAATTGATTGTCGGTATATAACAACTTCTCGGGGTTACCGTTCCTGGCCCAGTATAACAACGCATCCTCACCGTTGAGGTCGGTGTACGGCATAATGGTAAGGCTGGTGGTCGTGACAATGCCGCTACCCACCATATAATAGCAGTTGTCGGGGTCGACCTCACCGCCAGCAACGGCGATATGTGAGATGCTGGTTCCTTGAGTACTGCCGTTGAGCCAGATTTCACCGTCTTCCATAAGGTTGCCCTTAGCAAAGCCCAGGAAGTCGCAACGGCCCATGATGGCGGCCTCCTCGGGAATGTCAAACTCGATGTAGTCGCCGGTCTCGGGATTGATGACACGCAGGCCTTCGGACCACGAGTTGGGGAATTGCGTCATGCTGACAACGATGTTGCCGGCCTCGTCACGGCCGATACCGCAGTTCTTGCCACCGGGGAAGGTCACGCCGGTCAATCCGTTTTGGTCAATCTCATAAATAATAGGTGCTGTGGTCACTGTGGGGACACCATCAATCGTATCAACAACTATTTTCTTGCAGTTCACATAGAACTTGCCGTTCATGCCGAATCCTTGGCGAATTTCCATGCGGTCCAAGCCGGTCACCGCTTGAGGATTCTGGAGGTTCCAAACCTGTTCAATCTTGTAGCCGTCGGCACTTGCGCCGAGGGCGATGGCTGCCATTGCAGCAAGTAGTAATAGCTTTTTCATCATGTAGTAATCGTTAAAAAATGGTTAATATAATACGGTAATGTATAGCGTTATCCAGCGGATTGATGAAGTGTAACAATTCAAGTCGCAAATATAATAAAAACCAACAAATAATCAAAAGAATCGGTGTATTTGTTGATAAGTCGGCGATTTTTATTATTTCCTGTAAGGTTGCCAGCCCCGGGAATGTTCTTTGGTGGTTGTGTGATGAAAAATTTATTGTTTTGTCCTTTGCTGAGCCGCAAAAATACATTACCTTTGCGGTGAACAAAGAATTATAGTTTTTTCCAAATTATATTTTGACTCAATTATGGTAAATTACAAGGATTTAGGTCTCGTGAACACTCGCGAGATGTTTGCAAAGGCAATCGATGGCGGTTATGCCATTCCCGCATTCAACTTCAACAACATGGAGCAGTTGCAGGCTATCATCAAGGCTTGTGCCGAGACGAAGTCGCCCGTGATTCTGCAGGTATCGAGCGGTGCTCGCAAGTATGCCAACCAGACGCTGTTGCGCTACATGGCCGAGGGCGCTGTAGAGTATGCCAAGGAGTTGGGCTGGGAGCATCCTCAGATCTGCCTCCATCTGGACCATGGTGACACTTTTGAGTTGTGCAAGTCGTGCGTGGACTTCGGCTTCTCGTCGGTGATGATCGACGGCTCGTCGCTCCCCTATGAGGAGAACATCGCCCTGACCAAGAAGGTCGTGGACTATGCCCACCAGTATGACGTAACCGTTGAGGCCGAGCTCGGCGTGCTCGCCGGCGTTGAGGACGACGTGGTTGCCGAGGAGTCACACTACACCAAGCCCGAGGAGGTGATCGACTTCGCCACCCGCACTGGTTGCGACTCGCTGGCCATCAGCATCGGTACCAGCCATGGCGCTTACAAGTTCAAGCCCGAGCAGTGCACCCGTGACCCGAAGACCGGTAAGCTCGTTCCTCCTCCCCTGGCATTTGACGTGCTCGAGGAAGTAGAGAAGAAGCTCCCCGGCTTCCCCATCGTGCTGCACGGTTCGTCGAGCGTGCCCCAGGAGTATGTTGACATCATCAACAGCCACGGTGGCAACCTGCCCGATGCCGTTGGTATCCCCGAGGACCAGCTGCGCAAGGCCGCCAAGAGCGCCGTTTGCAAGATCAACATCGACAGCGACAGCCGTCTGGCCTTCACCGCTGCCGTTCGCAAGGTGTTCGCTGAGAAGCCCGGCGAGTTTGACCCGCGCAAGTACTGCGGTCCCGCTCGCGACGAGATGACCAAGCTGTACAAGCACAAAATCATTGAGGTGCTGGGCAGCGACGGCAAGGCCGAGTAATCGACTGTACTAGAGAATCATTCTGCAAGACCACTTGTGCCACCAGGCATCGAGTGGTCTTGCCAATTATTGCCTCCCCCTTCAATCTCAACAATTCCCTCCCGTCTCTCCCGTTTCTCCCGTTCCTCCCGTGATTCCCGTTTCTCCCGCCCATCCCGTTAATCCCCTGAAAAACAACCCACTGCCCCCACCCGCGATAAAAAAGTTAAAAAAAAGTTCGTTAAAAATTTGGTCAGTTCCAGAAACCGTATTACCTTTGCACCGCTTTACGAAACAAGAACGTTTCGGTAAGTGCGATCGGGGTGTAGCTCAGTCCGGTTAGAGTACGCGTCTGGGGGGCGTGGGGTCGCTAGTTCGAATCTAGTCACCCCGACATCGCAAAAAGTATTTTTTTCTTAAGAAACAAACATTATTCAAGTGAGGTATATGAGTAAGCGTGTATTGACAGTGATAGTGCTGATGCTGGCAGCGGTGGCTCCCGTGTTGGCACAGACGTGGCTGGGCGGTGACATCTCGATGATGACGTCCAATGCCCGCAATGGTGTGATTTACAAGGACTCGTGCGGCGTGACGGTTGACCCATACGACTTGTTCAAGCAGCAGCGATGGAACATGATGCGCGTTCGCCTGTTCGTGGACCCGCAGAATGCGCCCGGGCGTCACCACGACGAGGGCGTGTGCCAGGATCTGGACTATGTCATTGGCTTGTGCAAGACCATCAGGGCGCGGGGCTTTGAGGTGATGCTTGATTTCCACTACAGCGACACTTGGGCCGACCCCGCCAAGCAGTTCACGCCCAAACGTTGGGAAGGACTTGGCACTAAGGCGCTGGCCGACAGCATTTACCGTTATACCCGCAACTGTCTGCTGGCCTTGAAGGAGGCCGGTGTTGTCCCTGCTACTATTCAGGTGGGCAACGAGATTACCTTCGGCATGGACTGGCCTGTGGGCCGCGTTGACCCGATGAGCGCCGACAACTGGGATGTCTTCACCAGCCTGCTCAAGGCGGGTTGCAAGGCATGCCGCGAGGTGTGTCCCCAAGCGGGCATCATCATCCATACCGAGAAAGCCGGTGTGTGGGAAATGACCCGCAACTATTACGACCGCTTGCAGCAGGCTGGCGTGGACTATGACATTATTGGCCTGAGTTACTATCCCATGTGGCACGGCACGATTCCCAACCTGGGTCTGACGCTGGACCGTCTGGCAGAGCGTTTCCCCGACAAGCCCGTGATGATTGTCGAAGCCGCTTATTACTACCTGCATGACGGTGTGAACCGCGGCGAGGAGGATTTTTCACAGTGTCTGCCCGGCACCATCGAGGGCCAACGCGAGTTTACCGCCCAGCTGGTCAAGGAATTGAACCGTCACGATAATGTGAAGGGCCTCTTCTGGTGGTATCCCGAGGAGAACCTCTACGGCACCCGCTTCGAGGACAGCGGTTGGGGCTTGAACCGTGGACTGTTCAACAGTGCCAACGGCCAGGCTTTGCCCGCCCTGTACGAGATGAGCCGCTTCAAGCGCTAGCTATCAACCATGGCTTTAAATCATAATACTGATGAAAAAGAGTAAATCCATCGGCATCCTGTGTGCCATCCTATCGGCCGTGTGCTACGGCACGAACCCCTTTGGCGCTTTGCCTTTGTATGAGGAGGGCGTCAACACGGCGACGGTGCTGGCCCATCGCTTTGGGTTGGCTGTCATCCTGCTTGCCATCGTCATGCTCATCAAGCGCATCGACTTTAGAGTAACGAGGCATGAATTCAAGGTGCTGTTCTCGTTGGGCATCCTGTTTGCCGCTTCGAGCATCACCTATTACCAGAGTTTCCACTTCATGGACGCGGGCATCGCCTCGACCATCCTGTTTGTCTATCCCGTGATGGTTGCCGTGATTATGGCGGCGTTTTTCAAGGAAAAAGTGACGTCGATGACCGTTGTGGCCATCGTGATGTCGCTCGTGGGAATAGGATTGTTGTATAAGGGCGAGACAGGAGCCTCGCTCAGCGCCATGGGCATCGTCCTGTGCATTCTTTCGTCGTTGGCCTATGCCGTCTATATCATCGTGGTCAACCAGTCGAACATCAAGATGTCGTCGTTCAAGGTCACGTTCTATGCCATGCTGGTGTGCGAAATCACATTAATACTATATTCCTTCACCTCGCCTGACTTGTATCTCCATGCCTTGCCATCGGCCCGTGCGTGGTCGTTTGCCGTTTGGCTGAGCATCGTGCCCACCATTCTGTCGCTCGTGTTCATGACCGTTGCCGTCCATCATGTGGGTGCCACGCCCACCGCTATCCTGGGCGCGCTGGAACCGTTGACTGCCGTAACCATCGGCGTGCTGGTGTTCGGTGAAATGTTGACGCCCCGCCTCATCGTCGGCATCCTCTTCATCCTCTTCGCCGTGATGCTGGTCGTCTTGGGCAAGGACCTTCACTTGCGCACCATCACCCACGCCGTTTCCCGGCTGTGGCACTGGCGGTAATTATACGCCCAGCAGGTCGCGCAGGATGTCGAGGGCGGCGGTGATGTCGTCGGGGGTGACGGTCTTGTCGATGCGGTAGTCGCCGATGGCGGCGAGCAGGGTGCAGGTGATTTCGCCGGCGCGGCTTTTCTTGTCGTGGCGCATGAGGCCCAGCAACTCGTCGTAGTCGTCACAGGTGAACGGGAAATCGCGGTAGTTGTCGCGTACGAAGTTGCCTAGCAGGTGCACATCCTCGCCGGGGAATTTCAAGAGCAGATGTGAGAGGACGGCTTCGGTGACCAGTCCCCAGGCGACGGCATAGCCGTGGGGCACGGGCTTGCCGCGCAGCATCGCCAGGCTCTCGAAGGCGTGGCCGACGGTATGCCCCAGGTTGAGGGCTTTGCGCTCGCCCTGTTCCTCGGGGTCACGTGCGACGATATCTGCCTTGACCTGGACCGACCGCCTCAGCCTCTCCAGCAGGTCATCGTGGTTGATGGGTGCGTTGAAATCATGGTCCAGCAGGCGCAGGAACTCACCACGGTCGCTCAACATCGCATGCTTGAGGACCTCGGCAAACCCCGATTTCATTTCCTGCAAGGGCAGCGTGTCAAAAAAGCAAGTTGAGATAACCACGTCGCTGGCGGGGGCAAAAGCGCCGATTTCGTTTTTCAAGTCATGGTAGTTGAAGCCCGTCTTGCCGCCCACAGCGGCATCGACGGCTCCCAGCAGGGTAGTGGGCACATTGATGAACCTCACGCCGCGTTTGAAAGTCGCTGCGGTAAATCCGCCTAGGTCGGTCACCATGCCACCTCCCAGGTTGATGACCAGCGAATGCCGCGTCACGCCCATGCGCTCCATCTCGTCCCACACGCTGGTCACGGTGGCGAGGGTCTTGTTCCCGTCGCCGTCGGGGATGGTGATGAGGTGGGCCGGGGCGGGCATCATGAGTCGTGCGGTATTCACGTCGGCAATCCACACGGTCATGTTGTGACCGCCACTTGTCGTCAATCGCTCTAGGGCCTCATCGACGTCGTTGGTGAAAATGAGGTTCTGTCCCATAATTCGGTATATTTAAATCACACGCTAGGGCGCTAAGCCGCCAAGATTGATGAATGCTTTGCGTCTTTGCGCCTTAGTGTGAGGCTAGGTTGAGGCGTTTATGCCTTGATCATACTCAATGCCACGAGCAGCGAGGGCAGGGCGGCTGCCAGTTCGTCCATGTTCTTATAGACGAGGTCGGCACCGGCCTTGTAGAGATCCTTCTCGGGAATGGGGCCCGTGGTCACGCCGATAGTGAAGCATCCGGCGGCGTGAGCGGCCTGGACGCCCAGGGGCGCGTTCTCGATGACGAGGCACTGGTTGGCCTTCTTTTCGGCCTTGTTCATGCCCTTGAGGAAGGGTTCGGGATTGGGTTTTCCCTTACGCACGTCGTGTCCGGTCACTTTGGCCTCGCCGAAGAGTCCCGGGAAATCTTTCTCGATTCTCTCCAGGAGCGAATCCTGCTGAGAGCCGGTGACGAGCACGCGTTCGATGTTATGGTCCTTGAGGGCCTCGAGTACACGCTTGGCGCCAGGCATGACGGGGGCTTCTCCCAACTCATGGAAGTAGCGTGTCTTGACGCCGTAGAGTGCCTTGGCCTCGTCGTCGGTGATGTTCTTGCCGGCACCTGTTTTGAACTTCATCTTGATGATTTCGCTTCCGGTCATTCCCTCGAGCTCGTAGAATTCGTCACGGGTGCACTTGATGCCGTTCTTCTTCATGAGTTTGACCCATGCCTGGGTATGATACTTCATTGAATCATAGAGAACGCCGTCGCAGTCGATGAGCGCTGCGCTGATGTCTAAGCCTTTTTGCCCTGTATATTTCAGGTACTCGGCTATAGTCTGTTGTAAGGTCATTGGTTTTTTTGAAAATTATATTATAATGTACATTGTTTTTTATCTCACGGTGACGTGCAGACACCCCGACTTGCGCTCAAAGATGGCATAACAGCGCCCCTGGCGCCTGAAGTCCTGCACAACTTCGGCCAGGATGTTCTTGAGGTCCTCGAGCGAGACGACCATGCTGGGGTCCATACAGTCAAATTTCACCCAACTGATGTCGAAGGTGGTGCCGTATAGGTGGCAGGAGTTCTCGGTGGCGGCACGGTTGCGGCGCCTGAGTTTGGCGACGCTGTAGTTGGTGCGCATGACACTGGTGACCTTGATGCGGTACTCCTTGCCGCCGCGCTTGCGGACGGTGTCCTGGAAGGCGTAGCCGATCTCCTTGAGCAGTTGGGCGGCTTTGGGCACGAGATAGGGCACCGATGCTTTCAAGTCGTCGAGCATATAGGCGTCACACGAATAAATCCTGATGAGCGGCTTGTCGATGTGGTAGGCATCGCTCAGGGTCGTGACGGGACGGATGCCGTTTTGACGGGCAGCGACAAGTTGCAGGTCGTTGGTGTCGTTAAAGATTACCTTGAGCGGGCGTTGCTCGATGTAGGTGGGCAAGCGGTGTATATCGGCATCGGCGATCAGCCCCATGCTGTCGCCGGTGATGTTATGGTTGATTGGCAGGGCGGGAGGGGCCTTGTAGTCCCATGCCGTGGTATCTTGTTGCTCCTTGCTGCCGTGTCCACACGACGCGACGCTTGCCAGGGCTAATCCCATCAGCAACAGCAGCGGCAGCAGGCGCAAGGTGTTTCGCTTCATTTCGTTTTTTCGGCAATATCTTGTTTCAGCAAGCAAAGTTACAAACAAATATCGAAAAAACCGCCCCTACTGATATCAAATTTCATCGTTTTTTTGTAATATTGCACCTTCAAAATGGCAGATAATAAGAAATACAGTGTCCTTTTCGTCTGTCTGGGCAACATTTGCCGGTCGCCGGCGGCCCAGGCGGTAATGCAGGCTATGGTCGATAGGCGGGGCTTGACCGAGCGGTTTTTCATCGACTCGGCGGGCACGGGTGGCTGGCACATCGGTGACCTGCCCGACAAGCGCATGCGCGTGCATGCCCGGCCGCGGGGCTACGAGTTGACCCACCGCGCCCGCAAGGTGCATGCGAGCGACTTTGAGGACTTTGACCTCATCGTGGGGATGGATGCGGCCAACGTCGACGACCTGCGTGACCTGGCGGCGACCATCGAGCAGCAGGACAAGGTGGTGATGATGGGCGACTACATCCGCCTGTACCCTAACTACGACTATGTGCCCGACCCCTACTACGAGGGCAGCGAGGGCTTTGAACTCGTGCTTGACCTGCTGGAGGATTCTTGCGAGAATCTGCTGGATCGAATTATCGAACAAAACAATATATCACAATGAAAACAATCAAGTTATTGACTATCCTGTTCCTTACCGCCCTGACGATGAGCGCTCAATCGCCCATCGCAGTGGATTGGCACATGGGGCAGAACAACACAGCGGCTAACAACTACAGCTCGCGCTTTGTGATCAAGAACATTTCGCAGCAGCCCCTGGGCAGTGACTGGCAATTCTTCTTTAACCAGTTCTCACGCTCGGTGACCCTGCCGGCCGGCTGTCCCGTAGACATCGAGGAGGTGTCGACGACCTATTACCGCGTCAAGCCCAACGCCAACTACAAACCCCTCGCCGCGGGCGACTCGCTCGTGATCGACATGGTGATGGGCGGCGCTGTCGTCAACAAGTGCTACATGCCCGCAGGCGGACATGTGGTGATGGGCGGCGATATGGCTCACCCCCAGCCGGTGGCCATCAACCGCTCGCCGCTCGACAAGCCCGGGCAGTGGCGTGACCACAAGGCTTATCCCGACGGCAATTACATGTTTGCCTACAACGAGGCCATCAACGGCTTTGGCGACGGCTACACGGGTAATGACTATGACATCTTCCCCACGCCCAAGCAGGTGGACATCGAGGACGGCTTCACCCAGGTGGGCAGCCTTGTGACCATCAAGACGGGCAAATTCCTGCAGTGGGGCGGTTATCGTCGTGCCAAGAATCTGCTCACCAGTGAGTTGCAGAAGCGCGGTATCTATGTCAGCAGTGGCCAGCGCACGGTTATCAAACTGTTGCTGGACAAGAAGTTGAGCGAGAACCGCGAGTATTATTCCTTGAGGGTACATGACGGCGAAATCACGATTCTGGGTCCCACCCAGGCCGCCCTGATCAACGGTGTGAAGACGTTGATTGCCGCCCTTGACCACAGCAAGGGACACCGCCTGCAGAATTGCTTCGTCATCGACTGGCCGGACTTCGGCTACCGTGGTGTGATGCTCGACATCGCCCGCAACTTCGTCATCCGTCCCGATGACTACAAGCGCACGATAGACCTGCTGGCCTACTACAAGTTCAACGCCATCCAGTTCCACTTCACCGACGACGAGGCCTGGCGACTGGAAATCCCCGGTTTCCCCGAACTGACGCAGGTGGCCGCACGCCGTGGCGCGACGCTGGACGAGAACGGCTATCTGGCCCAGATCTTTGACGGTAACGGCAACCCCGACGACCTGTCGCAGAGTGCCAACGGCTACTTTACCCGTGCCGAGTTCATCAACCTGCTGCGTTATGCCTGGCAGCGCGGCATCCGCATCATCCCCGAGATTGAGACCCCGGGTCACGCCCGTGCCGCCATCGTGGCGATGAAGAACCGCGCCAAGAACAATCCCACGGCCGAGCAATTCCGCCTGTGGGACGAGAACAACACCTCGGTTTACACGTCGGCCCAGAGTTATCATGACAACGTGCTCAACGTTGCCAGCGACGACGTTTACCGCTTTATCGACCGCGTGGTCGCCGAGTTGCAGCTCATGTACAAGGAAGCCGGACTCAAACTCGAAATCGTCCACCTGGGTGGCGACGAGGTGGCCCGTGGCGCATGGGACAAGAGCCCCGATGTGCAGGCGCTCATGAAGCGTGAGAACCTCCAAACCCAGCACGACGTGCACGCCTACTTCCTCAAGCGCATCAGCGCGATGCTCGAGGCCCGCAAAATCCGCATCGAGGGCTGGCAGGAGATAGGTCTTGACAACACCCCCGAATACAACGCGCTGATGACCCCTCGCGTGGCAGGTGTGAATGCCTGGAGCACCGTCGGGTCACGCGCCGATGTGCCTTACCGCCTGGCCAATGCCGGTTACCCTGTGATCCTGTCGAATGTCACCAACTTCTACATGGACATGGGTTACAGCTGGCACCAGAACGAGCAGGGTCTGCACTGGGGCGGCAAGGTGGACGAGTTTGATGCATGGAACGCGCTGCCCGCAGCCATCTATGCCACGGCTCGCACCAACGTTGACGGCTCGCCCATCAACATCACCACCGCTGGTGACGGCAAGGTCAAGTTAGAGAAACCCGAGAACATCATCGGCGTCCAGGCTCAGCTGTGGGGCGAGACCCTGCGCAGCTTTGACGAGGTGCAGTACCTGTTGCTGCCCAAGATGATGGGTGTGAGCGAGCGCGCATGGACCGCCATTCCCGAGTGGAGCAGAAATCTGACCGACTCAAAGGCTTATAATGACGCCCGTCACCAGTATAACCTCAAGATCGGTACCCGCGAGTTGCCGCTGTTGCACAGCCTGGGCTATAACTTCCGCGTGGGACCTCCGGGCATCAAGTACGAAGACGGCAAGCTGCTCATCAACACGCAGTATCCCGACGAACTGGTGACCTACACCCTCGACGGCAGCGAGCCGACAATCGACTCACCACGCTGGACGGCCCCCGTTCCCGTCAAGAACCAGCCTCAGGTCATCAAGGCCAAGGCCTTCTACCTGGGCCATGAGAGCGTGACGACCTACCTCTTCAAGTAATACCAGACTACTGATAGAAGGAAGACAATAAGTACAATAAATACAATTGTTGCTCGGCGGTAAACACGCGCTGGAGAGCATTGTATTTATTGTACTTATTGTTTTCTTTTTGTCGTGAAGTATGTTGTTCTTTAGTGTAAAAATTTATTAGTGTCCGGGAAAAGTCTATTTGATTGTCTGATTGGCAGTTGACTATAGATATCAACCAGTATTGGGGCTTGCTTTAGGGCCGCTCTCGCCCAACGGGCGAGCCTCTGAGTACCGTGGTAATGCTGGCAATCGAGCGGAGCGAGAGAGCCAGCATCACCACGGGTAAGGACGTACGAAAGAATGTCGCTGAAGGCGACCCCTTTGATGGTTATGGGTATTGGGGTCGCCTCCAGCGACGATAGGGACGCATTGTGCCACCGGGGGTGCCTGCCATTTCACTCGCTTCGCTCGTTTCATGAGCAGGTACCCCCGGTTACTCAGATGACACCCTCCGGGTGTTTCGCTCGCATAAACTCTTGAACGATGTTTACCGGGCAGTAATAGTAAAAATTATTGAAAATATGTTGTTAAATCAAAAATATTCGGGTTTTGAATGTTAAAAGTGAGGCGAGGTTTTAATAATTGAAAAATAATGTGTATGTTTGTAGTTCAATCGATAACCAACTTAGATAAACAAATATTACCTAATCAATAAAACCTACTAGAGAATGAGAAAACAGTTACTATTGCTACTGCTGTTGAGCCTCTTGTCGCTGCCGGGACTAGCCCGTGTGGTGACAGGCGTGGTGACGCAGTCGAGCGACGGCGAGCCGATTATCGGCGCGTCGGTCAAGGTGCACGGCACGACGCGCGGCA
Source organism: uncultured Bacteroidales bacterium (assembly GCA_902776955.1). Lineage (GTDB taxonomy): Bacteria > Bacteroidota > Bacteroidia > Bacteroidales > Muribaculaceae > Sodaliphilus. The sequence continues at coordinate 19,558 of CACYSG010000075.1, forward strand.
CGGCGACCGATTTCGACGGCCGTTTCTCGATTGAGGCAAATGACGGCGACGTGCTCGATGTGAGCTACGTGGGCATGAATCCCAAGAGCGTGAAGATTGGCCCGGGGCAGACCGTGGTCAACATCGCCCTTGACGATAATGCACAGGTGCTGGGTGAGGTCGTGGTGACAGCCATGGGCCAGACCCAGGAGAAAAAGAAACTGAACTTCGCTGTTCAGTCCCTTGACGAGGAACAGGTGACCGCTGGCGGTTCCACCAACTTCGCCAACTCGCTGCAGGGCAAGATCGCCGGTCTGCAGGTAAGCACTGGCGGCAGTTCGCCCAACGCCTCAACCCAAGTCATCATCCGCGCCATTTCGTCGATGAACAACTCGATGAACAACGAGCCGCTGATCATCATTGATGGTATGGCCATTCGCGGTGGTGCTTCAACGCTCGCCGACATGAATCCCAACGACCCAGGAGGCGGCAAACGGCGTTATCATGGTCACCACCAAAAGCGGCGGTACCAATGGTGAGGTCACCGTTACTGCATCGGCTTCGTTGGAGTTGAATGTGCCGGCACGCCTGCCCAAAATCCAGAGCACCTTTATTCCTGGTGCCAAGGGAATGTACAAGGAGAACATGGGTAGCGGTGGCTGGGGCCCATACATGAGCGAGAACGACACCTATTACAACAACTTGAAGGATTACCTCAAGACAGGTATCTTGCAGAAGTATGACGTGAGCGTGAGCGGCGGTTCCGAGAAGTTCTCCTCTTATGCTTCGGTGTCTTACTATGATAATCAGGGTATTGTTCCCAAGGACTACCGCAAACAGGTGAATGCCCTCATCAAGGGCATATACAAACCCAGCGATAAAGTGACGGTACAGTTGAGTGCCAACTTCATGAACCGCAAGTCGCGTGGTTCCGGTAGCTCGATGTCCACCATCTACAACTGGGGTATCAACAAGAACATGAGCGACTACCGCACCCTTGAGGGCCATGTGAACTGGTGGGCCTACTATGACCACTGGGAGAACCTGCTCGACACCGAGCGCATCAACGGCGCCGTGTCGCCTTACTTCGGCCGCTATATGGACTGGAGCCAGACCGAGGGCAACCGTTTCGTTCTCAATGGCCAAATCAGCTACGAGCCCATCAAGAACCTGGTGTTTACCGGCAAGATGGGTTATGACAAGAGCTACTCGATGTATGATTCTTACACCGTTCCGCGCATCTATGAAGGCGATCTGGTCGATCCCAATGCGGAGGACGTGCAGACTAAGCTCAGCGACATGCAGGACCGTTTCGGCTCATACAGTTTCCAGCCCTCGCGTGGCGCGTTGTTGAACATGCAGTTCTTGACGACCTATCAGCACACGTTTGCCGGGGACTATACTGTGAGCGCCCTCTACGGTCTCGAGTACAAGCAGACGCGTGGCGTTGAGGCTTCGATTTATAATGAACACTTCCAGCTGGGTGGCGAGTTCTACAGTTTCAACAACACCGACTTCACCAACGGTGACTTGCTCATCAGCAACCATCCCACGCTGTATCATAGCAAAAGGAACATCTACGGCCACTTTGGCGAGTTGCGTTTTGACTACAAAGGCATGGCACAGATTTCGGCTACTGCCCGTATGGACGGCTCGTCAACCTTGAGGCAGTCTACTCAAACAACCTTCTTCTATCCGTCGGTAACGGCCGGTATCATTTTCAGTGAGTTGTTCAACCTGAGCAACGACTGGTTCAGCTACGGCAAATTGCGCGGTAACTGGGCGAAGGTGGGCAAGGATTGCCAAGCCTACTTGTTTACCGACACCTACAAGCAATGGACCCTCTTCCCCGACGGCGGCTATGGTGTGGATCCCACCACATCGCGTGCTGTGGATCTAGTGCCTGAGATGACCAAGTCGTGGGAGATTGGCGCCGACCTGCGATTCTTCCGCAACTGGACACGCCTCGACATCGCTTACTATTCGACGACGGTCGATAACCAGATTGTGACGGTGCGCGTGTCGCCCGCTTCGGGTGTGATTCTCCAGACCCGCAACGAGGGTAGCCTGAAGAACCATGGTATGGAAATCTCGTTGAACCAGGACATCATCAAGGCCACCGACTTCTCATGGACCGCTCTGGCCAACTTCTCGTTCAACCGCAGCAAGGTTCTCTACCTGCCCAACGAGTTGACCGAGATCCAGGGCACCCAGTATGGCGACATTTTCCCCGTTGCCCGCTTGGGTGAATCCTCGACGGGTATCTCCGGTAAAGACTATGTGCGTGACCCTAACGGCAACGTCGTGTGTGACGAGAACGGTTATCCCATCATCGATGCCGCCAAGGGACTTTACATCGGTAACCGCGAGCCCGACTGGTTGCTGGGTTTGGGAAGCACGTTGCGTTACAAGAACGCCACGCTGTCGTTCCTGTTCGACGGCCGCAAGGGCGGTGACGTGGTCAACGTCACGGGCCGCAGCCAGATCACTAACGGCATGAGCAGCCTCTATGACAAGTACCGCAACCGCGAGTACATCATCGACGGCGTGCAGGCCGTGCCCGGTCCTGACGGAACGACGACCTATGTCAAGAACACCACGCCCATCGTGCTTGACTCCTATTTCATCAACACCTATTACTCAACTGTATCGTCCAACTTTATCGAGGACGGTTCATATATCCGCTTGAGTTATGTGACGCTGAGCTATGACTTTGGCAAGCACTTCAAGCGCACCTGGCCCGTCAAGGGCTTGTCGTTGACGGCTACGGCCCGCAACCTGTTCCTGTTGACCAAGTACCGCGGCAACGACCCCGCTGTGCTTGCGGGAACCGGCGGTGGTACCGGTAGCGCCGGCATCGACAATTACAACGTGCCCAGCACGCGCAGTTTCAATTTCACGCTTAAAGCAACATTCTAAAAAAGGCCAACGACTATGAAAAAGATCAAATTTATAGCATTATTGATGCTGGTTGGCCTGGTGTCGGTGGGCTGTAACGATATCCTCGACGATAACGTCAACCCCGACAGGGCCCATGTGATTGATGCCAAGGACGGTCTGCCCGTCATCATCTATTACGCCCAGCAGATTGTTTATGACCATAGTGAATACTACGCCTACTTCTCCCAGATGCTCACCACCGGCGGCAAGAGCTCGGTGGGTGCCTACAGCTACAAGTGCGAGTGGGAGATGCTGACGATGAACCGCCACCCGATGTGGCGCCGTCATTTCTATGACATCGGCAAGAACACC
>CACYSG010000076.1 GCA_902776955.1 uncultured Bacteroidales bacterium
AAATTAAACAATATGATATGCACTACATTGCCGTTTATCTGAAACCCGACTTGACATCAAAGTGTCAACGATGTCCTGATACAAAGTGTCAACGATGTCCTGATACAAAGTGTCAACGATGTCTTGATACAAAAGTGTCAACGATGTCCTGATACGCGGCATCTAACATCTAACATCTAACATCTAATGTCTAATGTCTAATGTCTAATGTCTAACGTCTAATGTCTAACGTCTAAACAAGTTTTTTGATTTCTTGCTCGCCTCAGCGAGCAATCCCAATAATCTTAGCGCCTTAGCGTCTTGGCGTGGGCCCTCGTGCGCGGATGCCAACTAAGGACTAGGGACTAGAAACTAGGGACTAAGGACTAGGGACTAGAAACTAAAAACCATGGAAGAGAAAAGTGGTTGACCTAAATCGCTGATTGGAATCTTTGTTGTAAATTTGCAGCTACTACCGAAAAAGATTATTGAGTTATGAAGAGGCTTTTATTGTTTGTTATGGCGGTGCTTTCGTTGACAGGAACAGCGCGCGCCTGGTCGTGGTGGAACTATCCGCCTGACAACGAGGATGTGGAATTGACTTCTACCAACCTGCCGATTGTGTGGTTAGATGTTGACGGGCAGTATATCGATCGCGAGGAGCGCATCACGGCCCACATGAAGATTATCCACAACGGTGACGGCATGTTGAACTATGCCGACACGATTACGCACCCGGGACAGACCATCGACTATGAGGGCTATGTGGCTCTGCGTTACCGTGGCAGCTCGTCGTTCAGCATGAGTGACAAGAAACCCTATTCGTTCCGCCCGCTGGACAAGCCGCTTGAGGAAGGCGGCTCCAAGAAGAAAGTCAAAATCCTGGGTATGGGCAAGGATAACAACTGGGCCTTGCTGGCCCCCTATGCCGACAAGAGTATGCTCAGGGACCTGCTCGCCTTTGAGGTGTCGCGCCCGTGGATGGAATATACCCCTCAAGGCCGCTATTGCGAACTATTCCTTGACGGCACCTATTATGGCGTGTATATCCTCACCGAGGTCGTTTCCGACGGCAAGCACCGCCTGAATCTTCCCGATCCCGGTGTGAGTGGAGACTCCATTACCGGCGGCTACATCATGGAGGTGAACCGCACCGACGGGGAAGTGACCTATACCTCCAAGTACCACCCCTTGAGCAACACCGGTTTCACCTACAGGGATCAGTACATCAATTTCCAATACAAGTCGCCCGACTACGAGGACTTGACTCAAGAGCAGGTGAACTACATTACCGGTCGCATTGACCTGATGGAGGAGTCACTGTGGAACTTCCGGCCCACAAGTTCACCCGTTTACCGGCAGTATCTGGATATGGAGAATTTTATCGACTACCAGATTGCTCAGGAACTGGCCCACAACGTGGACGCCTACCGCTTGAGCGGCAAGTTCTTTAAGCGCCGCGATAGTGTGGATGCCCGTTTCAAGATGGTGGTTTGGGACATGAATCTGGCCTATGGCAACTCCGACTATTATCAGGGCTGGCGCACCGACACGTGGATGTACAAGAACAACAACACGATGAATGCCGCCGGTGACCCCCAGTTGATCCCCTTCTGGTGGTACAAACTCAATACCGACCCCGAATATACTGCAGCCCTGAAGGCTCGTTGGGCGCAATACCGTCGCAGCAACCTGCGTGAGGACCGCATCATGGCGACCGTTGACTCGCTGGCCAACGTGCTCACCTCTCACGGCGCCGAGCAACGCAACAGTGAGGCCTGGCCCCGTTGGGGAACCTATGTGTGGCCCAACTACTATGTTGCCGACGATTATGCCGATGAAGTGAGCTGGCTCAAGCAGTGGCTATCGGAGCGCATCGCGTGGATGGACACTCAGTTGGGCTTCGACCCCAATGCCCGCGAGCGCGGCGACGTGAATGGCGACGGCCTGGTGAATATCACCGATGTGACCTTGCTGATAAGTTACCTCTTGAACGAGAATGCTGAAGGCATCGACCTTGATGCCGCCGATTGCAACTATGACGGAACAAGGAACATCAGCGACGTGACGTTGCTCATTGCCTATGTCCTGAACGGCACCTGGCCCGACTGAAAAATCACTACGGCTTGTAAACCATAGTCGCCATAATGCAAATTGTGGCTACTTGTTGCATAGTAATTAGTTTTTTCTCTGTATTTTTGTCGTTTGAATACCGAAGTTCGTGAAAATGACAGTACAGAGGGCAGTCATATCGCTCATAATGGTACTGTGCCTGTTGCCGATGGCTCAGGCACAGGCCTACCATAACTATCCTCCTGATAACAAGTCGGTGGTGATTGACTCCACCAATCTGCCCATCGTCTGGATAGACGTGGATGGGAAGCACATCAGCCGGTATGAGCGCATTACCGCCAGAATGAAAATCATCCACAATGGTGATGGCCGCCTCAATTATGCCGACACGATTGCCCATCCCGGCCAGACGATTGACTATGCGGGCTACATCGCTTTGCGTTACCGTGGCAACTCCTCGTTTACCAACGGCGACAAGAAGCCCTATTCCTTTCGCCCGCTGACGGCTCCCCTGGAGCAGGGTGGTGAGAAAAAGAAAGTCAAACTCCTGGGCATGGGCAAAGACAACGATTGGGCCTTGTTGGCACCCTATTCCGACAAGAGCATGATACGCGACTTGCTGGCTTTTGAGATTTCCCGCCCATGGATGGAATACACACCTCAAGGCCGCTACTGCGAACTTTACCTCGACGGCATCTACTATGGCGTGTATATCCTGTCCGAGGTCGTCAGTGACGGCTCTCACCGCCTCAATCTGCCCAATCCCGGTGAGAACGGCGATGAACTCACCGGCGGGTACTTGATGGAGGTGGATCGTGTCGACGGCGTGACCCACGTTTCCAAGTATCACCCTGTGAGCAATACCGGCGTCCCCTATAACAACTACTACATCTATTTCCAATACAAGTCGCCCGACTATGAGGACTTGACCGCCGGTCAGGTGAGTTTTATCAAAGGCCGCATCGACCTGATGGAACGCTTGCTATGGAACTATCGGCCCAATGGCGAAGCCGCCTACGAGGAATACCTCGATGTGACCAATTTCATTGATTATCAGCTTGCCATGGAACTGGGGCACAACGTGGACGCCTACCGCTTGAGTGGCAAGTTCTTCAAGCGCCGCGACAGCCAGGACAAGCGCTTCAAGATGGTGTTGTGGGACATGAACCTGGCCTACGGCAACGCCGATTATTATGAAGGCTGGCGCACCGATACCTGGATGTACAAGAACAACAATATCCTCAGCAGCGCATACGATCAATACCTGATTCCCTTCTGGTGGTATAAGCTGAACAGCAATCCTAGCTATATTGCCAGCCTTAAGAGCCGGTGGGCACAGTACCGCCGTGCCAACCTGCGTGAGGAACGGGTCATGGCCGTCGTGGACTCGCTATCTGGCGTCCTCACCTCGCATGGGGCCGAGAGGCGCAATTCCCGGGCATGGCCGCGCTGGGGACGGTATGTCTGGCCCAACTACTATGTGGCAAGGAATTATGCCGACGAGTTGAGTTATCTCAAGCAATGGATCAGCGACCGGATTGCCTGGATGGATGAGCAACTGGGCTTTGATCCCTCGACGATCTTGCCCGCTGACGTCAATGGTGATGGCGAGGTGAGTATCGCCGACGTGAATGTGGTTATTGACATGATCCTGTCGGGGAAAACGATAGCCAGTGGCGACGTCAATGGTGATGGCGAGGTGAGCATCGCCGATGTCAATGCCGTCATCGATGCGATTTTCGGTAGGTAGTGTTCAAATAGTCACTTTGTTGTCAGAAATAGGGTGCGATTATTAAATGCCGCACTTAATGGCCATTTTTTTTCCTTGTTTTTTTGTGTCTTTGTGGCCAGTATTATTAATATTTAAACCTGATTTTGTGATGACAAAAAGACAGATATAGCTGTTTGCAATAACAATCATGGTGAGTATTTCGGTACATGCTCAACGAGCCGACAACTACCCGCCCAACAACAAGAATGTAACCATCGACTCAACCAACCTGCCCATCGTTTGGCTTGATGTGAATGGAGTGATGATTCTCAAGGATGAGCGTATCACTGCTCACATGAAGATTATCCATAACGGCGACGGCCAGGTGAATATCACCGACGTTACGGTACTCATCTCTGCTGTCCTCAACAGCGACGAGGAAGGCCTGCAAATGGATGGTGCCGACTGTAGCGGGGACGGCGAGTTGAACATCAACGATATCACCCTCCTCATCAGTTATATCCTCACGGGCAGTTGGCCGGATGAGTAGAGCGTGATTTTCGCTCCTTTTTCGAGAATTCAGTACCTCTGTCCTTCGTTTTTGACTTATATTTGGCTGATATTTCATTTTTTATGACTACTTTTGCGGCCTGTTAAATAGCAAATCAAGGAAAATTGATGAAACGATTATTGGTACTGTTTGCGGTGTTGCTGTCGCTGGCCATTGGAGCACAAGCCCAGGATCCCCGTAATTTCCCGCCGGACGACACAACCGTTGTGATCACGTCCACCAACCTGCCCATCGTGTGGATTGATGTTGACGGGGCTACCATCATGCGCGATGACCGCGTTGGCGGGCGCATGAAGATTATCCATAACGGCAAGGGTCGCCTCAACTACGGCGACACGATAGCCCATCCAGGCCAGCATGTGGACTACGAGGGCTATATCGCGATACGTTACCGCGGCAACTCGTCCTATAGCATGAGCGACAAGAAGCCTTACTCGTTTCGCACGTTGAGCCAGCCGCTGGGCTCGGGTTACGACAAGAAAAAGGTCGAAATCCTGGGCATGGGCAAGGACAACAATTGGGCCTTGATCGCACCCTATGCCGACAGGAGCATGATTCGCGACCTGCTGGGCTTTGAGATTGCGCGTCCGTGGATGGAATACACCCCGCAGGGGCGCCTGTGCGAGGTTTACCTCGACGGCATCTACTATGGCGTGTATATCTTGAGCGAGGTCGTCTCCAAGGGTAAACACCGCCTCAACCTGGACGACCCGGGCGAAGAGGGCGATGCCCTTACCGGCGGTTACCTGATGGAGGTGGCCAGCAACGATGGCCCGTACTGCATCTCAAAGTACCACCCCGTGAGCCGCGACGGCACCCCCTTCAATGACCGTTACATTTTGTTCCAGTACAAGTCACCCGACTATGTCGACATGACCCCCAATCAGATTAATTATATCAAGGGAGCAATCGACAGGATGGAAGATGCGTTTGCAGCGCCCAACTTCTGGGACCCCGAGGAGGGATACCGCAAGTATATCGATGTCCAGAGTTTCCTTGACTACCAGATTGTGCAGGAGCTGAGCCACAACGTGGATGCCTACCGCTTGAGCGCCAAGTTCTACAAGCGGCGCGACAGCATCGACCCGCGCTTCAAGATGGTCGTGTGGGACCTGAACCTGGCCTTCGGCAATGCCCGCCACAACCAGGGCTTCTATACCACCACGTGGGTATATTGGCTCAACGATATATTGTATGCCAACAAGGACTACATGATTCCCTTCTGGTGGTATAAACTCAGGAGTGACAATAGCTATATCGTCAAGCGCAGGGCGCGTTGGGCCGAGTGGCGCGAGAATAACCTGCGCATGGATCGCTTCATGGCGACGGTTGACTCGCTGGCTAACGAGGTTACCCGTGGTGGTGCCGAGAAGCGCAATTCGCAGGCATGGCCGCGTTGGGGCGTGTGGGTGTGGCCCAACATCTACGTGTCCACCTCTTATGAGGACGAAATCAACCACTTGAAGGAATGGATCACTGACCGCGTCACCTGGCTTGACGCACAGTGGAAATATGTGGCCCCGCCGCTGCCGCCGCCCGATCCCACTTACCCCAAGGGTGACGTGAATGGCGACAAGCAGGTGACGATCGCCGATGTCAATCTCTTGTTTGACATCATCCTGGGAGGAGGAGTTGAAGAGGAGACTTTAGCCCGGGCTGATGTCAATGAGGATGGCGAAATCGGCATCGCCGATGTGTCGGCCGTCATCGACCTGATACTGTCCATCGGCACTTAGCCCTCGCTGTGGAGGCTGTTGCAAAACTTCACTTGACACACTTTAAATCGGCCTAACGGCTGAGAAATCAAGCAATAATTAATTATTATAATTAATTCGCATTCAATTAGTTGAATTAATGAAATTTGCATTAGCCCCGCAGGGTTTGGACCAACTTCGTTATCATTGCTAAAAAATATATCTAGGGTATTTCTTTCTTGGCAAAATAAGTGTTAACTTTGCCGAAATGGAACACCCTAAATTTATCATCACCAGTAGAGGCTACCTGCGCCTGGGAATGGTAACCTTGCACCGAGACCTGCTCATGGCTCATGAGGACTGCCTCGGCGGCGGTTTCTATGAGTTTGACTATACGGGTAATCAGCTGCTGTTGTCGGGCAAGTCGTTTGACTACGGCCCTCCGCGCTGGGGCAAGATAGACATCTTGTATGTCCCCGAGGCTTACCGTGGCATGACCGTTGTCTATCGTGGTTACCGTGGTGAGGAATTAGTTGTGACCGATGAGTATCAAATCAAGTATTATTGATCTTTGTTGACAGTTGTAATAAGATGAAGGACTATAGTGGCTTTTTGAAGGAGTTAAGGACGGTCTTGCCCGATGACAGGATTTATACCGATGAGCTACGCACGCTGGCCTGGGGAACCGACGCGAGTTTTTACCGCCTGACGCCCCGTGTGGTCCTGCGTGCCAAGGATGAGGCCGAGGTGTCGTTGATTGTTAAGACGGCTAACCGATATAGCCTGCCGTTCACCTTTCGTGCCGCGGGCACATCACTCTCGGGCCAGAGTGTCAGCGACAGCATCCTCATCGTCGCCGGTAAAAACTGGGAGGACTACAGCGTGGCTACCGATGCCGCGAGCATTACCCTGCAACCCGGTATTGTGGGCGCGAGGGTGAACCAAATCCTCAAACCCTTTGGGCGCGTCTTTCCGCCCGATCCCGCCAGCATCGGCTCGGCGATGGTGGGCGGCATCGTCGCCAACAACGCTTCGGGTATGAACTGCGGCACCCATGCCAACAGCGACCGCATGCTCCTGTCGGCACGCCTGGTGCTGCCCGACGGTACCGTGCTCGACACGGGCGATGCAGCCAGCCGCGAGTCCTTCAAAAGGTCCCATCCCGATTTCATCGCCAAGGTTGAGGCCCTGCGAGACCGCATCCGCAAGAATCAACCGCTGGCCGACCGCATCCGCAAGAAATACAGCATCAAGAACGTTACGGGCTTGAACCTGCGGCCGTTTATCGCCTATGACGACCCATTTGACATCATCGCCCACTGCGTTGTGGGCAGCGAGGGCACGTTGGCCTTCATCAGCCAGGTGACGATGCGCACGCTGCACGACTACCCCTGCAAGGCATCGGCCATGCTCTACTTCTTCACGATGAAGGAAAGCTGCGAGGCGGTGGTCGCCCTCAAGCAGTTGAAATCGGATGATGCCGACATCGCCATGAGCGAGGAGAACTTGATGGTCAAGAGTGCCGAGATGCTCGACTACCTGTCGCTGGCATCGGTCGATGACCCCGTTTATCTGCAATACAAGAGCGATGTGGATGCCGGCAAAATCCCCGGTGTCGAGCCCGGCGACTACCATAACCTCACCGCCATCCTTACCGAGACCAAGGCGGTCACCCCCGAGGACCTGCAACACCGCATCGACACCATCACCGATTGCCTGTCGCAATTCAAGACCTATATTCCCGTCGAGTTCACGACCGATCCCGCCGTCTATGGCAAGTACTGGGCGATACGTTCGGGCATCTTCCCCAGCGTGGGTGGAGCGCGTCCTGTGGGCACCTCGTGCCTCATCGAGGACGTGGCCTTTGCTGTCGAGGACCTGCCCGAAGCCACCGTCAAACTGCAGAAACTCATTGCCGACCACGGCTATCGTGACGCTTGCATCTATGGCCACGCCTTTGAGGGCAATTACCATTTCATCATCAACCAGCTCTTCAGCGATGAGAGCGAGGTGCAGCGCTATGCCGCGATGATGCGCGATGTGGCGCGCCTGGTGGTCGAGGAATATGACGGCTCGCTCAAGGCCGAGCATGGCACGGGCCGCAACATGGCGCCCTTTGTCAAGTATGAGTGGGGCGAGGAGGCTTTTGCCGCCATGCGGGAGCTGAAGGAGATTTTTGACCCCCACTATTTGCTCAATCCCGGTGTCATCTTCAATGACGACCCCGAGTGCTTCATCAAGCACTTCAAGCCCCTGCCCGAACTCAGGATGAGGGGGCTGCAGGCGGCACCCGCTGTAGGGCCTCGCCTTGGCGAGGCCGCTCCCGAGAATCGTCACGATAGCCAGCGAGAAACGGTAGAGGGCGTTCTCAAGGCCAACAAGTGCATCGAGTGCGGCTTCTGTGAGGTGAACTGCCTGACGTGCGGGCTGACACTATCGTCGCGCCAGCGCATCGTCATCCAGCGCGAGATTTCCCACCTGCGTGAAACGGGTAGTGACCCCAAACGTCTGGCGACGCTCGTCAAGCAATACCGATATCAGGGTGACCAGACCTGCGCCGGCGATGGCCTGTGCTCCACATCGTGCCCGATGAAAATCAATGTGGCCGACCTGACACACCTTGTGCGCCAGGAGGCTTTGCCGCAGGGTAGCATGGGCTACAGGATGGGCGACTTTGCCGCAAGGCATTTTGCGGGCATCAAGAGCGGCTTGCGCCTCACGTTGGACGTGGCGCGTCTGGGGCATAACGTCCTCGGCACGTCGGCCATGAAGGGTGTTGCCGGAGCCATGCACAAGGCGGGCCTGCCCTTGTGGACGCCTGCCATGCCGGGTAAAGCGCGTCAACCCCGTGCCATAGAAACTCGCGTTGATGTGGCCGATAAGGTCGTCTATTTCCCCTCGTGCATCAATCAGACGATGGGTCTGTCCAAAGGCTCCCCCGTGAAGAATACCCTCGTTGACGAGATGGTGCAACTGTGCCGCAAGGCGGGCTACGAAGTCATCTTCCCCGAGGGGTTGGAAAAGATGTGTTGCGGCACCATCTGGGAGTCAAAGGGCATGCTCGACATCGCCGACCAGAAAACCGCCGAACTCGACGAGGCCCTGTGGCGGGCCAGCGAGCAAGGCAAGTACCCTGTCGTGTGCGACCAGAGCCCTTGTCTGCACCGCATGCGCAAGTGTATCAAGCGCATGAAATTGTACGAGCCCGTGGAGTTCATTTGGGAATACCTGCGTGACCGCCTCGTGTTCACACCCATCGACCGCCGCATCGCCCTGCACTTCACTTGCTCGACACGCGAGATGGGGCTGGTGGATAAGATGACCGGTTTGGCGCATCTGTGCAGCAACAACGTGTTCCTGCCCGAGGGCGTTGGCTGCTGCGGCTTTGCCGGCGACCGCGGCTGGACACATCCCGAGGTCAACCGCTGGGCGTTGCGCAAACTGCGCAAGCAACTGGAGGATAACCGCATAGAGATGGGCTACAGCAACAGCCGCACCTGTGAGGTGGGCTTGGAAACCAATGGCGGCATCCCTTACCAGAGCATCGTCTATCTCGTTAACGAGGTCACCACGCCTAAGGGGCCCATCACCGAGCCAAAAGGTTAAGTCAAGCAGCAGGAATAACGATAAACAACGCTTATTGTTGAAAAAGTCATCGGGGAAAGTGATTTTTCTCGATGATTTGTGTAGTTTTTGTTGTGGTGCTTGCGTCTAAAGGGTAAAAACAACAATAAAAATTTTATCATTATGAAAGCTGCAATTAAATATATCTTAATCTGGTTAATCGTGACAGTGGTCGTGTTCGTCATGGTTTACACTGTCGGCATTATTATGTCAGGCGTTACCGACGTGAACAGTCTCGGTGAAGTAGTTAAGAACCCATGGCTCATGGCTGCAGGTTTGACCTGTAGCAACTTGGTGCTCTTGTTGCTGTTCTGGAAAAGAAAATATACACGCAACTGGGTCAAATACGGCTTTACTTACGGTGAAGAATTCTCAACGGGCAAATTGTGCCTGTGGGCTGTGGTGGGAGCCGTCGGCTGCCTGATGCTGGAAATCTTGGCTCAAGAATACCTGCCCGTACCAACTGACCCTGAAATTGGGGAATGGTTAGGAATGTTGATGCTGAATCCTCTCGGCATCCTGGGCGTTTGCCTGATTGGACCGCTGGCCGAGGAGGCCATCTTCAGGGGAGCTATTCTGCGTCGGCTGCTGGAGAAGAAGTGGAATCCCTGGATTGCCATCGTGATTTCGGCGATAATCTTTGCCATTGCCCATGGCAATTTTGAGCAGGGTCTGACAGCCATCATCATGGGTTGCTTCATGGGTTGGATTTACTACCGCACCCGCAGCATCATGCCGTGTTTCCTGATTCATGCCGTCAACAATACGACAGCCACCGTCATCGCTCTTACGATGTCCGAGTCGATGGTCGATACGTCATCCGACAAATTGGGCGTGCCTTTAACGCTGGGTCTCCCCTTGATCGTGGTGGCTCTCGTCTTGATTTATTTTGCCGCAAGATACATCGGCAAGATGACCGACAACCGCACCCCGACATGGCGGGCCCTGGCACCCCTCTGCCCCCCGAATTTGAACCGCAAGACTAACGTTAATAATTCCCCAAAAGTGTCCACAACTCAACATTTTTTCGAGTTATGGACACTTTTCACAAGTTATATCTTGCCATAACTCAACATTTTTTCGAGTTATGGACACTTTTTACAAGTTATATCTTGCCATAACTCAATATTTTTTCAAGTTGTGGACACTTTTCACAAGTTATATCTTGGGCTGTGTGTTATAAGAACGTCGTAGGTATTTAATCGGCCTTACGGCCGAGAAATTAAGAAAAAATTATATATAAATTAAACAGGACGGTATTTTTATTTAATTTTATTAATATTTTTTTTAATTTCTCGCGCGAAGCGCGATTCAATTTGCAATAAATGAACACGTTAGGGGAGGGTGGCGAGGGAGTCGCTGTGGAGGGCGAATGCTTCGGCGGCGCCGCAACGGCTCTCGATGCCGCGGAAGAGTTCCATCGGGGTGTGCCAGCCGTCGTAGATGGGCTTGAGGTTCTGGCTCACGTGGCAG